>NZ_JBEXSI010000028.1:0-100038 GCF_040613515.1 Streptomyces sp. NPDC006261 | reverse complement strand
AGGGGTCGGAGAACATCCGGCCGGCGAACGGCTCGGAGACCGCCGGCCGTTCCCGCTCCGAGATCACCAGGGCCACCGAGTCCCGGCGGGGCCCGGCCCCCGGCGGCGGACGGGAGCAGGCGCCGCACCGCCGCGCCGGGCGCGGTTGCCGGTTCCGGCGCGGGGGCGGGCCCCGGCGCGGGCCCCGGTTTCGGGGCGGGCCCCGGTTCCGGCGCGGGACCGGTCTTCGGGGCGGGCCCGGCAGCCGACGCGGGACCGGCGTTCGGTACGGTCCCCGGCGCACCCGGCGTCCCCGACCCCGTGCAGCCGCGCCGCAGGCGCCCCTTCGCGGCCCTGGCCGTAGGGGCGGCCGTGGCGGCGGTGGTCGGCACGGCGGCCTTCGCCGGGGGGCTCTTCGACCGCGACGGGAGCCAGGAGAAGGCGCTGCCGGAGGCGACCACGAGCGCCCCGGACACCGCGGACGAACCGGCGGCGGCCTCCGTAGCCCCGTCCCCCTCCCCCTCCCCCTCGGCCGCTCCGTCCCGTAAGGCGTCGGCCTCACCCGCACCCTCGGCGTCCGCCTCCCCGTCCCCATCCGCCTCGCCCTCGGAGAGCGCCCGGCCGAGCCCGACCGCCTCCGCCCCGGCGACGCCGACCCCCGGCGCGCCGTCCGCGTCGGCGACCGCCGGCGAGGCCCCGCCGTCCGCCGCGCCGCCCGCGGAGCTGGCCCCTTCCCCGCTGCGGCGCGGCGACCAGGGTCCGCAGGTGGCCGTGTTGCAGAACCGGCTCACGGAGGTGTGGCTCTACCACGGTGCCCCGGACGGGAACTTCAACGAGCGGGTGGAGAACGCTGTGCGGGTCTACCAGTCGTACAAGGCGATCCAGGGCGACCCGCCCGGTGTGTACGGGCCGGACACCCGACGCGCCCTGGAGGCGGAGACGACCGGCCAGGGCCGCGGCTGACCGGCCGCGCCGGACCTTCGGACAGGGTCCGACCCGCGGATTGGCTTTCCGGCCCAGGTTTTTGTATCTTTGTGAAACAAAGTAGCTCCCGCCCGCACTCCCTGACCGGCGGGCGGGGCTGCTCTTGTACCGCACCATCCGCGTCACCGCACCACCATCCCCCGCGCCCTGGAGCCAGCCGATGTCGGCCACCGTCCTCACCGCAAGTGCCCTCCTGCTGGACATGGACGGCACCCTCGTGAACTCCGACGCGGTCGTGGAGCGCTGCTGGCGCCGGTGGGCCATCGAGCACGGACTGGACCCCGAGGCCGCCCTCAAGGTGGTCCACGGCCGCCAGGGGTACGCCACGATGGCCGTCCTGCTCCCGGACCGCCCCGTCGAGGAGAACTACGCGGACAACCGGGTGATGCTCGCCGAGGAGACCGCCGACGTCGACGGCGTGGTCCCGATCGGCGGCGCCGCCGCGTTCCTGGCCGCGATCGCCGATCTCCCGCACGCCCTGGTGACCTCGGCCGACAGCGCCCTCGCGACGGCCCGGATGGGGGCGGCCGCACTGCCGATGCCCGCCGTCCGTGTCACCGCCGAACAGGTCAGCGCCAGCAAGCCGGACCCCGAGGGCTTCCTCAAGGGCGCGGCGGAGCTGGGCTTCGGGCCGGCGGACTGCATCGTGTTCGAGGACTCCGAGGCGGGGATCGCGGCAGGCCGGGCGGCCGGTATGCGCGTGGTGGGCGTCGGCCCGCGCGCCGCGGCCCTGTCGCCGGACGCGCACGTCGAGGACCTGACGCAGATCCGGGTGGAGGCGGCCGGAGACGGCATGATCCGCCTGCACATCAGCGCGGCCTGAAACCCCTGCCCCTGAGACGAGGCCGGGCGGCTCACCCCCGGTGCAGCCACCCCCGCTCGACCAGCTCCAGTACCGCAGCGACGGCCACCACCTGCACCGCGATCAGCGCCGCCAGGACGAAGAGCTGCACGGCGCCCGCCTCCACCTCCCCGTAACGGGTGCCGAGTTCGCCCAACGCCCCCCGCCTTGACGGTGATGCGGCGCCCCGCCGTTCAGGCGGCCACGGCGAACACCAGCACCAGAAGTCCGTGCGGCGACCCCAGCCGCTGAGCCACCCAGCCGATGAGCACGGAGACCGCGGCGAGTTCGACCGCGGCCCGCACCCCCGGCCACCAGGATCTCGCGCGAGCGACCCGGCCCGGCCCGCGCGGCGACGACGGCGGCGAGGGCAGGCAGGACGACGAGGACGGCCCCCAGGGCCGGTGTGACCGGAAGCAGCACCAGGCAACGACAGATCCGCCGGCGCCGCGTCCCGACGACCACGGGACCGCACCGCAAACACCTCCGCCCGCCCCTCTGCGCGCAACTCCCTTCACACGCCGGGCGGTCGGTTCACCCCCACACGCCCCGTCACACCCCTTGATGTGACGTGCACATGGCGTCAACCTGTTACCTGGTGCCCACCCCCCGGAAACCTGGCGCCGCCACGCTGGCCGGGCTCCACGTGCCGCCCACCCAAGCACCCCCCGCACCCCCCACACCAAGGGAGTTCGCATGTTCGGTATCTACGCGCGTCGCTCAGCCGTCGCCGCCGCGACCGCCACCCTCGCCGCCACCTCCGTGCTGCTCACCGCCCCGACCGCCCAGGCCGCGCTCCCCACCCCGATCAGCGCGACGACCGCACGCACGTACCTCGGCCAGCTCACCGTCGGCGCCGAGGGCTCGTCGAGCGGCTACAGCCGCGACAAGTTCCCTCACTGGGTCACGCAGTCGGGCGCCTGCAACACCCGCGAGGTGGTCCTCAAGCGCGACGGCGCGAACGTCCAGCAGGACGCCGCCTGCGCCGCGGTCAGCGGCACTTGGTACTCGCAGTACGACGGCGCAACCTGGAGCGCCGCCTCCGACGTCGACATCGACCACATGATCCCCCTCGCCGAAGCCTGGCGCTCAGGCGCGAGCAGCTGGACCAACGCCCGACGCCAGTCCTTCGCCAACGACCTGACCCGCCCTCAGCTCATCGCGGTCACCGACAACGTCAACCAGGCCAAGGGCGACAAGGACCCGGCCAAGTGGATGCCGCCGCGCACGGCGTACAAGTGCACCTACGTCCGCGCATGGGTCCACGTGAAGCACTACTACGGCCTGAGCGTGGACTCGGCCGAGAAGAGCGCCCTGCAGGCGGCCCTGAACGGCTGCTGACCACCGGAACCCACGCCCGGCCGCACACCGCCCCCGCCCCGACCGCTGGAACCCGTGCGCCCTCCCCCGTCGTTCTGTACGTTACGGAGCCCATCCATGACGTAGACGCGAGGAGGGCACGACATGGCCGGACTGCGTCTGGGGCCACTGCTGCGGTACGTCGACTGGGAGTCCGGTTCCGCCGCGACCGTCTGGGTCGAGACGAGCCGTCCGTGCACCGTGGAGGTCCGGTGCGCGGACGGTGGATCGGGAACGTCCCCGACCTTCGCGGTGGGCGGGCACCACTACGCCCTGGTGGCCGTGGAAGGGCTGGCGCCCGGCACCACGACCACGTACGAGGTGCTGATCGGCGACCGGCGCGTATGGCCGCCCGAGGACTCCCGCCTTCCGCAGAGCACCATCACCACGCCCCCGGTGGGGGCAGCCGCGGCGGAAGGGCACGGCGTCCGGATCTCGTTCGGCTCCTGCCGCTGGGCCGCGGCCCCCGGCGACGGACACGATCCGGCGGGACCGGACGCGCTGGTCACCCTGGCCGCCCGGCTCGCCTCCGACCCCGCCGCCGAGCGGCCCGACGTCCTCCTGCTGCTCGGCGACCAGGTGTACGCGGACGAGACGTCCGCGGCGACGCGGCGTCGGCTGGCCGTACGGCGCGATCTGCGCGAGCCGCCGGGCGCGGAGGTCGCGGACTACGAGGAGTACACCTGCCTGTACGACGAATCGTGGCGCGACCCCGCGGTGCGCTGGCTGCTCTCCACCGTGCCGAGCTGCATGATCTTCGACGATCACGACGTCGTCGACGACTGGAACACCAGCGCCGCCTGGCAGAAGCAGATGCGCGCCACGCCCTGGTGGCACGAGCGGATCGTCAGCGGACTGATGTCGTACTGGGTCTACCAGCACCTGGGCAACCTCTCCCCCGCCGAACTGGCGGCAGATCCTGTGTACGCCGCGGTGAGGTCCTGCCCCGACGGCACCGAGGCCCTGCGCCGCTTCGCCGCGGAGACCGACGCGGATCCGGCCCGGACCCGTTGGAGCTACCAGCGCGTTTTCGGCCGAGTACAACTGCTGATGGTGGACACCCGCGCCGCCCGCGTCCTGGAGGAGGGACGTCGGGCGATGCTGGACGAGGGTGAGGCCCGCTGGTTGCGGGAGCGCGTGCTGGAGGACCCCGCCGCGTACGACCATCTTCTGATCGGCAGCTCGCTGCCGTGGCTGCTGCCCCCGCTCGTCCACGAAGCGGAGACCTGGAACGCGGCCCTGTGCGCGGGGGCCCGGGGCCGCCGCTGGGCGCGCTCCGGGGAGAGGCTGCGTCGGGCGGCCGATCTGGAGCACTGGGCGGCGTTCCCCGATTCCTTCAGCCGGTTCACGGAGTTGCTCCGCCGCGCGGGGAGCGGCCCGGACGCCCCGGCGACGGTATGTGTGCTGTCCGGGGACGTGCACCACGCCTACATCGCTGAACCTCACTGGCCCTCCGCCACTCCCGGCGGCGCCCCGCACGCCCGTGTCCTCCAGCTGACGTGTTCGCCCGTTCACAACTCGGTCCCCCGGTCGATCCGGCTGGGCTTCCGCTTCGGCTGGAGCCGGGCAGGCCGGCGCATCGGCCGGATGCTGACCCGCCACGGGCGTACGGAACCGTCGCCGGTCACCTGGAGCAGGACGGGCGGTCCGTGGTTCGGCAACCAGCTCATGACACTGACCCTGCATGGCCGGAACTCTGCGCTGACATTGGTCCAGGCCAATTCGGTCGGCGGCGTCAACCAGCTGGCGAGTGTTTTTGAGCGTTCACTCACCAGGAAGACCTAACCGATTTTCAGCCATACGTCAGAATGTTGAACTTGCAAGTAATAGTGAGGTCTCCCTAACCTGAGGCGCCCAGTCGGTTCGTCCCCCACCCCAACCGAAGGAGCCCACCCCCATGTCCATCCGCCTGAACGGGGCCCAGCCCTACGCGCTCGGCCTTTTCCGCTTCGCCATCGGCCTGATCTTCGCCCTCCACGGCGCCTCCAGCCTCTTCGGCGTGTTCGGCGGCCGGGAGACAGAGGCCGGGACCTGGCCGGGCTGGTACGCCGCCCTGATCCAGCTGGTCTGCGGCACCCTGGTCGCCCTCGGCCTCGGCACCCGTATCGCCGCTTTCCTCGCCTCCGGCTCCATGGCCTACGCGTACTTCGTGGTCCACCAGCCGGAGGCGCTCACCCCGGTGGGCAACGGCGGCGAGGCGTCGGCCCTCTTCTGCTGGGCGTTCCTGCTGCTGGTCTTCACCGGCCCGGGCGCCGTGGCCCTGGACCGGATCTTCGGGTCGCGCGCCGGGCGTGTCGCCGCCGAGGACTCCAGGCGCGAGCCGGCCACGGCCGTCTCGGTCTGACACCCCGGTACACCCTGGTACGCGCCGGTACACCCGGCACTCCGGGGCCCCGGCACACCCCCACCGGCGCCGACCCGGTGGCCGGGCCCCCGGACGGGACGGTGCCCCGCCCCCACGCGACGATCGCGTGGGGGCGGGGCACCGTCGCACTTCCGTACGTCCCGTACTTCCGCGCTTCCGCGCTTTCGTGCGCGTCTAGGACGAGAACGGCACCGTGAAGCAGGCCACCCGCTTGCCCGCGCCGCCCTGCACGTCGTGAACGATCACCGATCGGGCACCGCCGTCCCGGAAGCCCCAGCCATGGCGGGCCTCCGCCTCCCCGTCGCCGTTCCGGTCGGTGCGGAAGTCCAGCCACACCTCGTTGACCGGGTCCGCGGTGGCCGAGGTGCGGTGCTGGTAGTGCGGCCCCGCCGACGCGGGGTCGGCCGCACAGGGCGAGGTGTGCACGTGCATCCCGTACGCACGGTTCGGGACGAGGCCGCGCAGCCGGGTGCCGACACGGGTGGTGGTCCGGTCGGCGTACTGCGTGACCTCGATCCGCGCGGCGGCCGGGACGAGGCCGGTGTCGTAGGTCAGCGCGTCGGACGGGACGAAGGAGCCGGGCGGGGAGAACACTCCGTCGGCCCGCAGCCAGAACCCACCGCTCCGCGACGCACCACCGACCGGCCCCGCCTCCCCCGTTCCGCTCGCCCCGCTCGCCTTTGCGCTGCCGCTCGCATCCCCGGCGCCGGTGCTGTGGGCCGCGTGCCCGCCGCCGTCCGGAGCGGGTGCGCCGTCCGCGCCGTCCGCCGCGCCGTGGGCGATGGTGGCACCGCCGGTGAGCATCAGCAGGGCGGCCGCGCCCACCAGCACCCTCCTCCGTACCGTCCCGGGCGCCCGCGACGCCCGTTCCGCCCCTGCTGACCCGGCTGCCTCCGTCATCCCTGCTGCCCCGGCTGCCCCTGCTGTCCGATCCACCTGTGCCGTCATGCGCTGCCGCTCCTCGCTCGTACCGGTCGTTTCTGCCTGCCTATCGCCCGTACCGCCCGCCAGGTGTACGCGACCCGCCCAACGTCACCCGACCCTGAGCGATCTGCGCAGGACCCTCACGCGTACGCTGTACAGCTGAACCTGCCGCCCATGCCGCTCCCCTGCGACGTCGCGGCGTTGACACGATCGGGGAGTCGACGGGTGCTTGAGAGTGTGGGCGCACTGACCAGCAGCCCATGGATCTACGCGGTGGTCGCCGTCTCGGTGCTCCTGGACGTCTTCCTCCCCCTGCTGCCCAGCGGTGTCCTCGTGATCACCGCCGCCACCGCGGCCGCCGCGGGGTCGACCGGCGTCAACGGTTCGGGGGGCGCGACCGGTGAAGTGCCCTCACTCGTCGTCCTCATCCTCTGCGCGGCCACCGCCTCGGTGCTCGGCGACCTCGTCGCGTACCGCCTCGCCTGGCGCGGTGGCGACCGGCTGGACCGGGCGATCGCGCGGTCCCGCCGTCTCACCAAGGCGCAGGAACGTCTCGGCGCGGCGCTGAGCCGGGGCGGCGGCGCGCTCGTCGTCATCGCCCGGTTCGCACCCGCCGGCCGCTCGGTGGTCTCCCTCGGGGCGGGCGCAGCCCACCGCAGGGTGCGGGACTTCCTGCCGTGGTCGGCCCTGGCGGGCCTGGCCTGGGCGGGCTACAGCGTGGGGCTCGGTTACTTCGGGGGCCGGTGGCTCGGTTCGACCTGGTTCGGGACGGCCGTCTCGGTGCTGGCCCTGTTCATGGCGGGCGCACTGGCCGCGTTCGTCGTGAAGCGCCCGGCTGCCGAGCGGGACGCGGCGGCGGCCACCGCGGCGGAGTCGCTCCAGGACTCCTCCGTACCGGCGGACGTACCGGCCCCGGCCGGCGGTACGGCCACCGGGTCCCGGACCGTCCACCGGGGCTCCGTCCCCGGCATCGCGTCCGGCACCGTGCCCAGCCAGCCCAACGGGCCCACCCCGGTCGCATCACCGGCGCCGGTCTCCCCCTGAGCCGTGCTCCGGGCGCGGCCCGGCCGTATCACCCGCCCCGCCCCTCCGTCCGAACGGGCTCAGCCCTCGACGGTGCTCCGGGCGGCCGCTCCCCGGATCTCCAGGCCGTCCAGCAGCTTCATCGTGGCCTCGGTGATCTCGTCGACGGCACGGTCGAACACCTCCCGGTTGTGCGCGGCGGGCGCGCGGAAGCCGGACACCTTGCGTACGTACTGAAGGGCTGCGGCCCGCATGTCCTCCTCGGTGGCCTCTTCAGGGAGGGCGGGCGGGCGAAGGGTCTTGATGCTGCGGCACATGACTCCAGTGTGGACCGCAGCACTGACAACGGCCCGGTCTCGGCCCCGGAGCGAGCGGCCCTCACTCGCCGTCCCGCTCGATGGCGGGGATCTCGTAACTCCCGTCGAGGACGGCGGCCCCCGGCGTGTACAGCCGCAGCATGGGCCGGAAGTCCCCGGCGGGCGCGGGGAGCCAGTTCGCCGCCCGCGCCCGGTCGGCGGGCCGGTCGTGGGAGAGGTACAGGGTGAGCGAGCCGTCGTCCGCATGGACGAGGCCGGGCGTACGGTCCCCGATCGAGTACCGGCCGGCCGGGTTCCCCACGAGGTAGTAGTCCGGGGTGCTGTACATGGTCACCGACCAGAACGACTCGACGGGCGGCGGCTCCGGGAAGCGCAGGACGTAGGAGTGCGCCCCGTTCAGCTGCCGCCCCTCTCTGTCCTGGAAGGTCTGGGCGTACACCGCCTCGTACCCGTGGTTCCCCCACAGCCCGATCCGGGCCGCCACCGCGCGGGCCAGGTAGGAGGCCTCCCGGTCGGCGAACCGCCACTCCGGCGAGTCGATGGTGCCGACGCCGAAGTGGTCCAGGTTGTAGTCGAAGAGGTGCGGGTCCGTGTTCCAGCTCCCGGGCTCCCCGCCGCCCGTCCCGGCGCGGCTGACACCCTCGACCCGGGCCCGCCCGCGCTCCAGCCCTTTCGTCAGCGCGTCGACGAGCTCGGGGCCGGCGGCGGCGTACGGCGAGGGGCCCTCCTCCAGCAGTCCCAGCGGCTGGAACCGGTCCTGGTACGCCTGGTCGGCCGCGGACGGCGGGAAGTCGGCCATCCACACCCGCAGCTCCTCGAAGAACCGCAACTCCTCCGGTACGCCGGGCTCGGGCGCGGGGAGCCCGGTGCGGTGGGGTCTGCCGTCGAGCGGGGCGAGGGTGAGCCGCTCCTGGAGCGCCCGGACGCGTGGCAGGTCGCCGGGGCCGTCGCAGGCGTAACGCCCCGCCACGGTCACCACGGAGGTGGGGGCGTCGATGACCCCGCGTACGCCGTCGGGGACGCTGCCCGCCCAGCCGGGCGGCACGACCAGCCACTCACCTTCGGCGGTACCGGTGGCGCGGCGGCCGACGTACGCGAAGCTGTTCGTCCAGGCGTCGATGAACTGGAGCACGTAGTACGCGCCGCCGGTGCCGGGGACATGGAGGCGCAGCGGCCCGCCGGACAGGTCGAGCTGGGCGATGGAGTAGACGGTGTCGTTGTTGACGGACACGAACTCCGTGCGGTCGTCGGCGAGGTGTTCGGAGTGGGCGAACCGGTTGAAGGGCGCGGCAGCCAGCGCGCCGAACCCCTCGTGGAGCGAGGTCCCGACCATGGAGAGGCCGTAGACCAGTGGGTATCCGTAGACGTACGCCTCGGCGGCGAGGCCCACGAGGTCCGTCCCGGTGCTGTCGGCGTCCGTCCGGGTGCTGTCCGCCACGTCAGAGCGCCGGCTTGGAGCGGTCGGTGCACAGGGCCCAGATGATGAAGACGTCGATGGCGATGGTGACGACGGCCCAGATCGGCGTGTACGGGAGCCACATGAAGTTGGCGATCAGGTTCAGGGAGACGAGGGCGATGCCCACGGCCCGGGCCCAGGTCGCGCCCTTGAGGATGCCCCAGCCGACGAAGATCAGGACGACGCCGAGGATGAGGTGGATCCACCCCCATGTGGTGACGTTGAACTTGAAGACGTAGTCGTTGACCGCCGCGTACACGTCGTTGGTGGCAATCCCCGCGATGCCCTTGATCACTCCGAGGACGCCGTCGACGAGGAGCAGGAAGCCGGCGAACAGCGTCCCGCCGCCTGCCCAGGCGCTGCCGGAGTCGTTGCCTGCGGAGGATGCGGCGGGGCGGGGGGTGCTGCCGGGCGTCGGTGCGGTGGGCTGGGACATGGGAGCTCCTTGGCCGGGACAGGCACGCGCGCCTGCGGTCTTGACCTGCGCTGATGGTGCGTGCAGATCAGGTTCGACGTTCCCTGAGGCCTGGCCGGCCGGCCACTTGGACGCACCCGTTCGGGTGACGGCTCTCGAGGCTCACTCCCACGTGTCGAGGTCGCCGCCGCGCCATTCGATCAGCCCCGGCCGGTCGAGCTCGACGACCTGGTCCGGCCCCGGCGCGAACCCGGCGGCCCGCAACATGGCGGCCACCTCTCCCCGCCCGTGCGCCAGCCCCACGATCTGCCCGTGCACGGTGACCCGCCGCCCTCCGGTCGCGGAGGGCGGGTAGACGATCACAGGCGGGTGCGCGGCCATGTCTCCACGGTGCCTTGGGGGTCGCGGGAGCGCATCCCGGGAGGGCCCGGCCCACCGGTGCCGCGGGGGGGGCTTCACGCCGAGCCGTGGAGAGCGCGGACGCAGAAAGGGTCTGCTCCATGGGTGCGCCTTTCCCCGTTACGTTGCGGCCTGCCCGCACCCGAAGGGGCGCCGCCACGGCCGCGCTGCTTTCCGGCGCCCATCATGGAGTACGCCCCGCACCACGGTCCGCGTCGGGGGACCAGGAGTACGCGACCTGTGTTCACCGACAACTGAGGGGAGGCGGCCGATGATTGCTCGCGGAACACGGCACGCGCCCGCCTCCGCCGCGCGGCGCACGATTCGAGCCTCGTCCCCGTACTGCGAGCCCTGTTGCGGTGTTCCACCTGCCGCTCACGCGTCGCCCCCGGGTCCCACCGGCACGCTCAGCGGCGACGCCCCGCACTCCCGTCCGCGCAGCCGACACAGGTCGTAGCTGCCGGCCAAACCTCCAGCCGGGCGGCCGGAACGGGCTCTCCGCACACCTCACAGCGACCGTATTCGCCGTTCGCCAGCCGTTCCACGGCCAGGTCCAGATCGGCCAGGTGCTCACGCGCCTGCGCCAGCAGGGCGGCGACGTGCGCCCGCTCGAAAGCGGTGCTCGAGCCCTCGGGGTCGTGCTCGTCGTCCACGGCCACCAAGGCGTTCGCCTCGACGATCGCCCCGAAGTCACGGCTCAGTGCCGCCATGCGCTCGCTCGTGTCGGCGTGTTCCGCCACGAGCCGCTGCCGTACCGCTTCGTGCTCGGGCAAGACGTACGGGTCACCAGGGGTGTTCTCGGTCACCCACTCCACAACGCCGGACCGGGAGCGCCCATTCCATGCCACTCCCTCCACGGGTCCGCTACGAACCCTCACTGAAGCGGACGGCCCAGGCGTAACCGCTCAAGGTGTCGTGCGGGACCTTCCGGACCTCTCTGACCTGGCAACCGTCGTGGGCGTACTTGAGCGCGAACCGGTCGAGACGCTGCGCGTCGGTGAGTTCCTCCATGGACAGCGGCGCCCCGACCACGAGGTCCTCATGGAGGACGTCGCCGGTTGCGCTGGCGTCCGGGCAGGCCGAGCAGTGGTGCGTTCTGGGTAGGGCCATGGCTCCAGTGTGCGCCCCACCCGAACACTCCGTGCACCACGGCGGCCGGGCGGACCGGCAAAGAGGCGGTCGGACGCTTCACAACGGAGGTCGGCACACGGCGTGTTGTACGTGAACGGCGAAGGCCCCGACCGTGACGGTCGGGGCCTTCGCAATTTCGCACTTTCGCACTGCTGGTGGGCGCGGACGGTTTCGAACCGCCGACATCTGCTTTGTAAGAGCAGCGCTCTACCCCTGAGCTACGCACCCGTGGATGAGGCAACAGCGTACATGGACCGGACCCCCTGCTCACAAACCTGACCGGGAACAGATCCGGGCGGCTCCCCAGCCGCAGGTGCTGGTCGCGGAGGGAGAGGGGGGATAACCCCACCCCGGAGACGGTAGCCGTCCGGATGCCTCTGCCCCGGCCCCGGCCCATACGGTTTGCAGTACACCGGCAGCGACGACCGGTGGCACCGTCCGGCAGTACCTCCTGGGGGACCGATCATCGTGGACATCCGTACCAGCGCACCGACCCGCAAGCACCGCAGGGCCTCCGGCCGGGTGCTCGCCGTGGGAAGCGGGGCCGCGCTGCTCGCTCTCGGTCTCACCGGGTGCGGGAGCACCGACGTCGATGACGCGCCCGTGGAGCGCAAGACGTTCACGTTGGAGGGGAAGACGCTGACCATCGACGCCGAGGACTCGACCGTGACCCTCGTGCCGGCCGATGTGGAGGAGGTCGAGGTGGAGCGGCAGGTCGACGGGTGGGTCGTGCTGGGGAGCGGGCCCGATCCCGTCTGGAGCATGAAGAACGACACCCTGACGCTTCGGGTGAAGTGCGACGCCATGATCAGCAACTGTGCCGCGCGCCACCAGGTGAAGGTGCCCCGCGGGGTGACCGTGACGGCCGACGCGGACAACGGTGAGATCACCGCGACCGGGTTCGACACCCCGCTGCAGCTCTCCGCCGACAACGGCGACATCCTCGTGCGGGATTCCGGCGGACCGCTCGACCTCACGAGCGACAACGGGTCCGTCCTCGCCGAGCGGATAGGCACCAAGTCCGTGGTCGCCCGTGCGGACAACGGCGAGATCCGGCTGGGGTTCAGCGGCGTGCCCGATCTGGTGGACGCCGTCAGCGACAACGGGAGCATCGTCATCGATCTGCCGCAGGGCGGACAGAAGTACGCCGTGAACGCGAGCGCCGACAACGGGGAGGTCGCCATCGGGGTGCCGCGCAGCGACAGCAGCACCCATGTGGTGAAGGCTCGCAGCGACAACGGGGAGGTGAAGGTTCGAACCGCGAACTAGAACCGCGAACTAACGGGCCCGTGTGTTCGTCCTTACCTGGTGGGAGAATGTACCCGCAGGGGCGGAACAGCACGGGAGAGGGATGTGACGGCGACACACACGCGGCCAGAGGCAGGAGCGGGTGGGAGTTCCGCCGTCGAGAGCGTTTGCGCTGCCCGGGACGAACGGGACAAGGACGAGCTGCGCCGCCGGGGAAGCCGGAGCGGGGGCGCGCGGCAGGCCCGGGGAAGGCAGGCGGGCCAGGGGCTCCGGGATGTTCTGGCCCTCGCGTTGCTGCCCGCGCCCCTGCTCGTCGCTATCCTGCCCGCCGCCTTCGCCGGGGGCGGTACGCGGCGGTGGTTCGGCGGGCGTGGGGAAAGCCAGCGTGCCGAGGCTCAGGCGGCAAGGGACGCGGCGGCCGAGGCCTTCTACGAGCTGGACACCGCCCAGCGTGACCTGAAGATCTCCATCGAGACGATCAACGCCGTCGACAACTCACCCCGCGGCCGCAAGGCGGCCGAGGACTTCGCCGCGCTGGGACGGCGGATCGACGACGTCAGCCACGCCTACATCACCGCCGTCGACGCCCACGACCTGGACCGGGACGATCTGGAGCCCTCCGTCGCCTCCAGCGCCCGCACCGAGCTGACGCGGGCCAAGGACGATCTCGTACGGGTCAAGGGCGAGCTGGACCGGTTCGGCCAGGGGCTCGGGACGCTGCTGGGCAGTGCGGAGACCCAGCTCGCCCGGCTCGCCCCCGCCGTGGAGCGGGCCCGGCAGGCGCTGCTCGGGGCGAGCAACGCGCTCGACGCCGTACGGGCGGCGGGGCTGCGCGCCGATGAGCTCGCGGCCCGGCTCGCCGCCCTCGCCCCCGAGCTGACCAAGCTGAACCAGGGCGCGGGAAAGCACGGTGTCGCCGAGACGCTCCAGCGGGCCGACGTGGTCCTGCGGGATGCGGAGGCCCTGCGGGCGGAGGCGGAGCGGCTGCCGGAGCGGGCCGCCGAGATCGACCGGCGGCTGGTGTCCCTGCGGACCCGCGCCCAGGCCCTGACAACCCGGACGGGCTCGGTGGAGCCGGTCCTCAGCGAGTTGCGGCGGCGCTTCTCGGCCGCTTGCTGGCAGGACCTCCAGCCGGTGCCGGAGCAGGCCGCCGTCAACGTGAGGCAGGCGGAGGAGAAGCTCGCGGAGGCGGCGAAGGCCCGCGACGAGCAGCGCTGGGCGGATGCCACGTCCCGGCTCTCCACGGTCCGCGCCCTGCTCAACGCGACCGACGAGGCGGTCTCCGCCGCCGGGGACCGGCTGCAACGGCTGGACGCCGTGGCGAAGGACCCGCAGCAGGAGATCGAGCGGACCCGGTTCGCCGTACGGGACGCGCAGCGCCTCGCCATGGCCGGCCGGCACACGCCCGATCCCCGGCACGCCCGGCCGCTGGACGACTCGGTGGCGCGGCTGGACCGGGCCGTCGCCGGGCTTGAGGGCCGTCACCCCGACTACTGGCACTTCCTGACCGAGACCGACGCCGTACGGCAGACCGCCGCCCGGGTCGTCTCCGACATCCGCGAGGAGCGCGGCGGCGGCGCCTGAGCCCGCGCAGTCCCGCGCAGTGCCGGGAGGCCGTAGCCGCCGGGCAGCTATGACTCTAGCCTGGGGCCATGCCTCGCTATGAATTCCGCTGCCGCACCTGCGGAGACACGTTCGAACTCAGCCGTCCCATGGCCCAGTCCTCGGACCCGGCCTCCTGCCCCGCCGGCCACGACGACACGGTCAAGCTGCTCTCCGCCGTGGCCGTGGGCGGCGCCGCCGCGTCCGCACCCGCACCGTCCGGTGGCGGCGGTGGGGGCGGAGGCTGCTGCGGCGGCGGTTGCTGCAGCTGAGTCCGGCCGGTAAGCGGAAAGTCCGGCGCGCTACCGCTTGCGTGAGAGCGTCAGGCCGTCCGCCACCGCCAGCAGCACGCTGTCCATCCGGGCGTCGGCGCTCACGTGGTCGTTAAACTCCTTGATCGCCGCCGTCGACCCGGTGGCCTGCGGATCCGTGACACCGCCGTGGAAGAGCACGTTGTCCACGGCGATGACACCGCCCTGCCGCATCCTGGGCACCAACTCCTCCCAGTACCCGATGTAGCCGCCCTTGTCCGCGTCCAGGTAGGCGAAGTCGATGTGCGGCTCGGCGGGCATCGAGCGCAGGGTGTCGAGGGCCGGGGCGATGCGCAGGTCGATCCGGTCCGCGACGCCCGCCTTCTCCCAGGCCTCGCGCCCGTACGCCGTCCACTCCTCCGAGATGTCGCAGGCGATCAGTGTGCCGTCGGCGGGCAGCGCCTGGGCCATCGCCAGGGCGCTGAACCCGGTGAACGTGCCGACCTCCACCACATGCCGGGCGCCCACCAGCCGGACGAGGAAGGCGAGCAGCGGAGCCTGTTCCTCGGCGGACACCATGCCCGCGTGGTCGGGGAACCGGGCGTACGTGGTCTCCACCAGCTCCCGTTGGACCGGGTCCAGTGGCGGGTTGTGGGCCAGCATGTACGCGTACAGCTCGTCCGTGATCGTGGTCTCGTTGCCCTTGGTCATGCCCCCAGCCTTCCCCAACCCGCGTCTTCCCGCAGCCGAACTCACCCAGCGGAAGCCGCCAGCAAGCGGCGCAGGATCTCCTCCCCCGCAGCCCCTCCCCGCTGCTCCAGCGCCACGACGTGCGGGGCCCGCCAGTCGTTCTCGGCCAGTTCACCGTGGCCGGGGCGCCAGCCGAGGTCGGCGGCGAGCAGCAGGTCGGCGTCGAGGAGGGAGTCCCCGGCGGCGAGGGTGCGGGTGGCGCCGGAGCGGCGGGCGACCTCGTTCATGGCGGCGCTCTTGGTGAGCGGCACCGGGACCGCGTAGATCTTGCGGCCCTGGAGGGAAACCGTCCAGCCGCGCTTCTGCGCCCAGACCGCGAGCTCCTTCACCCACTCCTCGGGCAGCAGGGAACGTTCGACGACCAGGTACGCGAAGAGGTTCTCGGCCACCCGCTCCTTGAGGAGCCAGGCCGGGTCGGCTGTGGTGGCGAGGTGGGCGCGGATCTCGGTGAGGGGGGCGCACTCGTCGGCGATGCGGGCCTCCACCTGCGTCTGCCAGTCCCGGTCGGAGACTCCGTCGACCAGGATGTGCCCACCGTTGGCGCAGATCGCGTACTTCGGGGCGGGGCCGGGGAGATGGATGCGGTGGTACTGCTCGCGGGTCCGGGTGGTGGTGGGTACGAAGACCGTGGAGCCGGCCACGTCGGTGAGGAGGGCAGCGGCCGTCTCCGTCATGTACGAGAGGGGCTTGTGGCCGTACACCTCGACGCAGAGGAGCCGGGGGGCCTCCGCGTCCGGCATCGACAGGTCGAGTGCGGCGGCCGAGTAGATGAGGGTGCGGTCGAGGTCGCTCGCAACCAGCGTGCCCGACGAAGCGGCCCGTGCAGTCGCGCTCATGCGCCCGTCACCGCCTTGCCGTCCGCTCCCGTCGCCCCACGCGTGAACCGGGGGTGGATCAGACCGACGCAGCTGTACGGGAGGTCGTCGGCCTCCTCGACCGGGACGCCGCGCTGTTCGGCCAGCAGCCGGATGTGGGTCAGGTCCGCGCCCGCCCCGCGCTTCGCGAGGATCTTCCAGGGGACCCGGCGCAGCAGGACCCGGGTGGTCTCGCCGACGCCCGGCTTGACCAGGTTGACGTCGTGGATGCCGTACTCCTCGCTGATCCGCTCGACGGCCGCCCAGCCCTCCCAGGTCGGGGCGCGGTCGGCGGCGAGCAGCTCCTTGGTCTCCGCGTCGACCTGGTCCGCCACCTCGTCGAAGCGCGCGGTCACCGCCGCCAGGAAGTCGCCCGAGACGTCGGAGCCCGCCAGCTCGCGGTAGAACTTCGCGCCGTGGAAGTCGTCGGGGCCGACCAGGTCGGCCCGGAGCACCGTACGGGAAATCAAGCCGGAGACCGTGGAGTTGAGGCAGGCGGAGGGGATCAGGAAGTCCTCACGGGTCCCGTACGTCCGCACGCAGCCGCCCGGGTCGGCGAGCACCGCGATCTCCGGGTTGAAGCCGGCCGGGCCCGCGGAGCCGGCGGGTCCGCCTGACGTTTCGAACTCCTGCACAGCCGCCGCCAGTTCGCGGGTGATGGCGCCCTTCCCCGTCCAGCCGTCGACGAACACCACGTCGGCCGGGTCGTGGTGGGCGGCGAGCCAGCGCAGGGCGGTGGCGTCGATGCCCCGGCCCCGGACGATGGAGATGGCGTAGTGCGGCAGGTCCAGGCCGTGCCGGTGGCGGGCCCAGTGGCGCATCAGCACCCCGACGGGCGTTCCGGCGCGGGCGAGCGAGACGAGGACCGGGCGCGGGCCGCGTTCGGCGAGGACAGTCTCCGTGACGGTGCCCACCGCACGGGCGATGCGCGCGGCGGACGTGTCCAGGGCGGCCGTGAACAGGGCCTGGTACTCGGCGCTCGGCTGGTACTCCACGGGCAGCGACTCCGCGTAGTGCGCGCCGCCGCTCTGGATCGCCTCCTCTCGCTCCTCGGTGGGCGCCTCCAGCTCGGTGTCCGAGAGGTCCTGGAGCAGCCAGCCGACGTCCTCGGGCGCGTAACTGGAGAAGTCGGGGCCTCGGAGGGGCTCGGGCAGCACGGCGGGCTCCTGCCGGTGGGAAACGGGGAGGGATGGGGGGGCGTACGAGGGGACGACCGCGAGCAGGACGTGGCCGGCGTGGGCCGCCAGGCGGGCCGTCAGGCCGTCGGGGGCGTGCAGTTCGGGTGTGTCGGCGGTGGAGTCGACGACGGCGACCACCGCGTCGAAGCCCGCTCCCGCCACGTTGTACGCGTACCGGTCGCCGGGGCCGTCCGCCGGGTCGTCGTGGGCCGGGAAGACAAGGCGGGTGCGTATCGCGTAGCCGGGGTCATCGACGGCGAGGACGGGCGAGCGGGTGGTGGTGGAGTACCGGACCTCAGCGCCGGATCCCAGCACCGCTTCCAGGGCGGTGCCCAGGCGCAGGGGTGCGTACATCAGCTCCTCGAAGCCGAGGACGAGCACGCGGCCGTGGCGGGCCTCGTCGCCCAGCGCGGCCGCGATCCGCTCCGCCATGCCCGGGAGCGCCGCTTCGAGCGCCGCCCGGTGGTCCGGGGTGAAGCCGTGCCGGCCGCCGTCGGGAACGCCCTCCGGCCAGTCCAGGGCGACCCGGGTGACGGGGGCGGGGGCTGCGGCGGTCTTCTCCGCCTGCCCCGCCTGCTCCGCTTCCTGGGCCGCGACCAAGGCCTGCCCCCGTTCCAGTACGCCTTCGGGGAGTGTGACCGTGCCCGAGGAGCGGGCCACCAGGTCGACGCGGGCTCCGATCTCGGCGGCGAAGGCGGTCAGCCGGTCGCGGTCCCCCGCCGAGCGCATGTCGACCAGGGCGACGATGACGTACCGCTGGCGCGGGTGCAGTGCGTGCAGCGCGCGGATGGTGTTGAGCACGGTGTTGCCGGTGGAGAACTCGTCGTCGACCAGCACCAGCACGGAGGCGTCGTCGCCCCCCGCCAGCAGCTCGGGGTCCTCCGGCAGCAGCAGGTGCGAGGTGGCGTGCGAGTGGGCCTCCTCGAAGCCGCCCGCCTGCGCGACGCCCGCGACGCACCGCCGCGTGGAGTGGAGGTACGGGGCGTCCCGCAGGCCGTCCGCGACGGCGTGGCCGAGGCCGGTGGCCGTCTCCGCGTACCCGAGGACGACCGCGCGGCGGGCGCCCTGCTCGCCGAGGAGCGCCCGTACGCGCTCACCGAGCCCGTACCCCGCCCGGTACACGACGGAGGGCTTCTGGGGCACATGCTTGCCCAGCACGTTGGAGACGAGCAGGTGGGCCCGCTTGGGGTTACGCCGCAGGGCGAGGCCCAGCAGCTCCTGGAGCTCCCCGTCGCCCTCCAGGGCCACTCCCAGCCGCTCGGCCACCCAGTCGCCCGACCACACCACGTCCACGGTCTCTTCTCTCCTCGCGCGCTCGCTCATCGATACGCGCTCACTTCGTCAGGCCGGCGGCCAGCAGGTCCACGAAGCCGACGTCCTCGCTCGCCACCCCGAAGACCTCGGCCCGCCGGAGCGTGCGCTCGGCCCAGGCCCGGTGGGGCTTCACTTCGTTCATCTTGTTCGTATACGCCGAGCGCAGCACCCCGCCGCCCCCGCGCTCGGGCCGCAGGATGTCCTGCGCGTCGGTGAACTCCTCGTGGCTGACCACGGACAGTGCGTGGACGGGTGCCACGTGCGACGGGTGGATGCAGGTCTTGCCGAGCAGTCCGTTGGCCCGGTCGAGCTCGATCTCCCGCAGCAGGCCGTCGAGGTCGTGCTCGATCAGTGCCGTACGCAGTTCCTCCGCGCTGCCCTCCAGGAAGGGGCTGCGGCGCAGCTGGGGCTTGAACATGCGCTCCTGGCGGCGGAAGTACTCCCAGACCGGGCCGGTGATCGTGAAGCCGGTGCCGTCGGCGCGGCCCAGCACGTTGACCACGTCGGCGATCACGGAGCCGACGATCTGGACGTCGTACGCCGTCATGTCGGGCGCGCGGCGCAGTCCGTAGGCCGAGCAGAAATCGGTGACGCCGAGCCGCAGGGCGAGCACCCGGTCCCGGTACTTGTCGACGGAGCGCGCGATCCCCTGGAGGACCTCGCCGCGCGTTTCCAGGTGGAGCAGCTCGGGCGATTCGAGGACGGGCATGGCGAACAGCCGCTGTCCGCAGGCCGCTTCGGCTTCCGCCAGGGCCTCCAGGAAGAGCGTTCCACGCTCTTCGGTGAATTTGGGAAGTACAAAACCGGACAACATCCGGACGGAGACGCCGAGCCGGTCGACGAGGTCGGTGATCTGGCCCGGCTCGCGGACCCGGACGAAGAGGAGCGGCAGCCCGGCGCCCGCGGCGTCGCGCTCCGCGAGTTCCGCGAACTGTCTGACCAGGTTGGCCTCGGCGTCGACCACCTCGGCGTCGTCGATCGAATCCTCCAGGCACAGCACCATGGAGACGACGCCACGCCCGGCCTGCTTCATCACATCGTCGGCCAGCGTCGGCCGGGTGGCCGGGGAGTAGAGCGTGGCGCCCAGGGCGACGGAGAGCAGGCTCGCGGGCGAGGCCGCGTCGAACTCACACGGCTCCTGGAAGAACAGGCCCTCCCGGGCAGCGGGCGACATATACCCGAAGTGACGCATGTGTTTCCCCCGAACTGCCTGACCGGCCGGACAACGTATGGCCGGTAATAGTACGTACGGACGCATGTCAACAGTTCCCGATGTACATGAATTTCCGGTTACCCGCCCTTCACCCGGCCTCTTCTCGCGGTACCGTTCGGCCCCCTTCCTTCCTCTCCGGCCGGACACCGACGCGAGAGGCCAGCGACTTTGCCGCCCCCGCGTTGTCCGCACGAGCTGCCAGCAGGCAGGATGACGCCCATGACGCACACGATGCTGAAGGGCTCGAACGTCCCGGTCGACGCCGTGGCCGTACGGGCCGTGCTGCGCTGGACCCCGGGGGCCGGCGTTCCCGACGTGGACGCCTCCGCCCTGCTGCTCGGGACCTCCGGCCGTGTGCGGTCCGACGAGGACTTCGTCTTCTACAACCAGCCGCGCCACCCCTCCGGGCTGGTCCGGCGGCTTCCGAAGCGCAGTGTCGCCGAGGGGCTCACGGACACGGTCGAGGCGGATCTCGGCGCGCTGGACGCGTCGGTGGACCAGGTGGTAATCGCCGCCTCCACCGACGGCGACGCGTTCCAACAGGTGCCTGACCTGCGGATACTTCTCTTCGACGCCGCGTTGGCCGACGGTGAACCGCTGGCCGTGTTCGATGTGCGGCCGGAGACCGGGGAGGAGACCGCGATCATCTGCGGGGAGCTCTACCGGCGCGGCGAGGGGTGGAAGTTCCGGGCGGTCGGCCAGGGCTATCCCACCGGGCTGATCGGTCTTGCCACCGCGTTCGGGATCTCGGTCGACGATTCGGAGGCCGGCGACGGAGCGGAGGAGCCGGCCGGGGCCGCCCCGGGCCCCGCCCAGCCGCCCGCCGCCCACGCGTCCGCGCACGTCGCCTCCGATCCGGCCGCCACGCACGCGGCCTCCGCGCCGGGCCCCGACTCCCAGGCCACGGTCCTGCACCGGCAGCCCGCCTACGGCTACCCGCCGCCCGCCTCGCCACCGGCCGTGCCCCCGGTGCCCGCCGCGACCGCCCAGCCGGCGTACGGCTACCCGCAGGGAGCCGGCGCGCCGCCCGCGTACGGCTATCCGCAGCCGGCGGCAGCGGCCGCCCACGCGCCCGACCCCCATTTCGTCCTGCCTCCGCAAGGGCCGCAGTTCATCCGGTCCTGAGCCCTGCGCACACGGTACGAACCCGGAGCACAGCGGTACGCCTCCGGAATGCTCAGGTCCGTGACTTGTAGCCCCGTCCCCACTGCATGCCGTAGCCGTAGAGCCGGTCCAGCTCGGACTGGAATCCGTAGACGAACTTCACCTCGCGCCGCACGATCAGCTCGTCCTTGACGTTCTCCACGGTGAACACCGCGCAGGAACGGGCCTGCGGCGCGCGCTCGTCCAGTTCGATCTCGATCCGGGGGCCGTTGCCCGGGTAGAGCGTGATCTTGGCGTGGGTACGGTCGAAGGCGGGCGTCCGGTCGTAGATGTAGACGAAGAACAGCAGCCGTTTGAACTGGTCTCGCTGGTCGAGGTTGACGTAGACCGTCTCCCCGGAGGGAGCGCCGAAGCGGTCGTCGCCGCTGAGCCGGATGTAGGGCGGGCCGTTCAGATCGCCGATGAGGTTGCCCAGCGGCTGCACGACCCCCTTGGTGCCGTCCATCAGCTCGTACATGCAACCGAGGTCCAGGTCGACGTTGACGACGCCCTGGGTGTGCGCCTGGACCACCTCCGGCTGGAAGAGCTTGAGGGGGCGCCGCAGCCGTCCGCTCTGGCGCGAGCGGCCCTCGATGTCCGACGTACGCATCCGCCAGGACAGGTTGACCCTCAGGTTGCCCGAAAGGGCGCCCTGTTTGCTGAGCGAGACCGTGGCGTTGCGTTTCGAGAGCACGATGGCGCTCGATGTTCCGTTGCCCGAGTCGAACTGTGCCGCGCGCCCCGGCCACAGGCCGTCGAAGAATCCCATCCCAACCCCCACCTGTTGCCGACCTGTCGCCCGCTGTCACGGGCCCGCACACCACCGCGGGGCGGCCACCGGGCCGGGTCCGGGAAAATCCCGGAGAGCCGTCGCCGTGTGGGCCGCCCCGCAGAGAGCGTTCCTCAATCCCTACCGGGTCACACCCCGGAGTGGACTTCGGCCTTGGAACCCGGACTTCCTCCGGTGTCCCCGTAGTCTCCGCCCGCCGCGGCGATGGCTCTGTTGCGGCGGAGCGAGGACCAGAAGGAGAGACCGATGAGGACGACGCCGATCAGGCCGGTGATGATCTCGTTGATCTCGTACCGGATGGTGACCAGCAGGATGACGGAGAGCGCGCCGATCGCGTAGTGCGCGCCGTGCTCCAGGTAGACGTAGTCGTCCAGCGTGCCCTGGCGGACCAGGTAGACGGTGAGCGAGCGGACGTACATGGCGCCGATGCCGAGACCGAGGGCCATCAGCACGATCTCGTTGGTGATGGCGAAGGCGCCGATGACGCCGTCGAACGAGAAGGAGGCGTCCAGGACTTCCAGGTAGAGGAAGAGGAAGAACGCGGCCTTTCCGGCGAGGGCGACGCCGGTGACGGGCTTGCCCTTCTTCTTGGCCTCTTCCTCGGCCTCGTGCTCGCGCTCCTCCTCCTCTTCGAGCTTGCCCTCGAAGAATCCGGAGAGCCCGCCGACGACGAGGTAGGTGATCAGACCCGCGATGCCGGAGAGCATGACGGTCGACGCCTTGTCCACGTGCCCGCCACCGTGTTGGTGGGCCTGGGTCGCGAAGGTCATGGCGGTGATCATCAGCACGATCAGCGCGACGCAGACCGACAGCATGTCGACCTTGCCGAGCTTGGCGAGCGGGCGCTCGATCCAGCGGAGCCACTGGATGTCACGGTCCTCGAAGATGAAGTCGAGGAAGATCATCAACAGGAACATGCCACCGAAGGCGGCGATCGACGGATGGGCGTCCGTCACCAGTTCCTTGTAGCGCTCGGGATCGTTGAAGGAGAGGTCGATGGCCTCGATCGGCCCGAGCTGGGCGCTCACGGCCACGATCACGACGGGGAAGACCAGCCGCATACCGAAGACGGCGATCAGAATGCCGATGGTGAGGAAGATTTTCTGCCAGAAGGCATTCATCTTCTTCAGGATCCCGGCGTTGATCACCGCGTTGTCGAAGGAGAGCGAGACCTCCAGGATCGTCAGGATCGCGACGATACCGAAGGCTTGCCACCCCCCGTAGAAGAAGGCTGCGACCAGGCCGAGCGCGGTGACCGCGAACGACCAGCCGAAGGTTTTCAGAACCACTGCTACCCCATCGTGTCTCTATGTAAGGGTCTCCCCCGGTGTGTACGGGGCTCCCCCGCGGCGTGCGCGGCGTTACGAAACGTTGACGCCGAAGTCTAGAGCGATGCCTCGGAGCCCCGACGCGTACCCCTGACCGACTGCACGGAATTTCCACTCGCCCTGGTAGCGGTAGAGCTCGCCGAAGATCATCGCGGTCTCCGTGGAGGCGTCCTCGCTGAGGTCGTAGCGCGCCAGCTCCTGGCCGTCGGCCTGGTTGACCACGCGGATGAAGGCGTTGCTGACCTGCCCGAACGCCTGGCCCCGGTTGTCGGCGTCGTGGATGGAGACCGGAAAGACGATCTTGTCGCAGTGTGCGGGGACCTGGTCGAGCCGCACGATGACCGACTCGTCGTCGCCGTCGCCCTCACCCGTCAGGTTGTCACCGGTGTGCTCGACGGAGCCGTCGGGGCTGGTGAGATTGTTGTAGAAGACGAACCACTCGTCGCCCAGCACCCGGCCCGACTGGCACAGCAGCGCGCTGGCGTCGAGGTCGAAAGCGGCTCCGGTGGTGGAGCGTGCGTCCCAGCCGAGCCCGACCAGCACCTGCGTGAGGTTGGGTGCGACCTTGGAGAGGGAGACATTGCCTCCCTTGGCGAGTGTGACGCCCATGTGTGTCCTCCCCGAGTCGTGGAAACCTGACGGGCGCTCTTCACGCCCGCGGTCGGGGGCCGAAGGCCGCCCGGTCAGGGTGGACCCGGCCATGAAGCGCCGGACACACCCTGAGCACGTCCGGCGCCGCACAGGATGCGGCGCCGGACGGGTGGTGCGTGAGCGCTGCGCGCGCCCGGTCCTGCTGGGCCGTGACGTCCTCGGACGGTGTCCTCAGACGTTGACGCCGAAGTCCTGCGCGATGCCGCGCAGGCCCGAGGCGTAGCCCTGGCCGATGGCGCGGAACTTCCACTCGGCACCGTTGCGGTAGAGCTCGCCGAAGACCATCGCGGTCTCCGTCGAGGCGTCCTCGCTCAGGTCGTAGCGGGCGAGCTCGCTGTTGTCGGCCTGGTTCACCACGCGGATGTACGCGTTGCGGACCTGGCCGAAGCTCTGCTGACGGCTCTCGGCCTCGTAGATCGAGACCGGGAAGACGATCTTGTCGACGTCGGCCGGGACACCGGCGAGGTTCACCTTGATGACCTCGTCGTCGCCCTCGCCCTCACCGGTGAGGTTGTCACCGGTGTGCTCGACGGAGCCGTCGGGGCTCTTCAGGTTGTTGAAGAAGACGAAATTGCCGTCCGCCGCGACCTTGCCCTCGGCGTTCGCCAGCAGCGCGCTGGCGTCGAGGTCGAAGTCGCCGCCGGTGGTGGTGCGGGCGTCCCAGCCCAGACCGACGATGACCGCGGTCAGGTTGGGCGCGGCCTTGGTCAGCGAGACGTTGCCGCCCTTGCTGAGGCTGACTCCCACGAGTCCTCCAGTAGTTTTCTCAGGGGCCGGCAGATACCAGCGTCCCTGTCGTTCGTTGGCATCGGATCAACGATTGGATCCTAGTGACCGGTTCCCGGCGAAAACAGGCTTTTGGCCGGGCGCCACCAGGAGATCGTCTCAGAGCGCTTCGAGCGCCTTGAGGTAGTCGTTCAGGTCACGCGCGTCCGGCAGGCCGTTGACGACGCTCCAGCGGACGGTGCCCGCCTTGTCGATGATGAAGGTGCCGCGAACCGCGCAGCCCTTGTCCTCGTCGAAGACGCCGTAGGCACGCGAGGCCTCACCGTGCGGCCAGAAGTCGGAGAGCAGCGGGTACTCGAGGCCCTCCTGCTCGGCGAAGACGCGCAGGGTGTGGATGGAGTCGTTGGAGAGCGCGAGCAACTGGGTGTCGTCGTTCTCGAAGCGGGGCAGATCGTCGCGCAGCGCGCCCAGCTCAGCCGTGCAGACGCCGGTGAAGGCGAACGGGTAGAAGACCAGCACCACGTTCTTCTCGCCCCGGAAGTCCGCCAGCCGCACGGTCCGGCCGTGGTTGTCCTTGAGCTCGAAATCCGGGGCCTCGGTGCCGACCTCGATCACCATGGAACACATAGCCCTTCTGCCGCTTCTCACGTCCCGGGTTCCGTGCGTACGTGGCCGTGGCGTCCGTTCACACGCGTCCGGCCGTCCGGGTGACTCCCACCCTACGCACGGCCGGAGGAGCACGTACGAAGGCCCCCGGCGGCGACTGAGCGCCGTCGGGGGCCCCGGGTGGTGTAGCGAGTGGTTCAGCGCTTGGCCTTGGCCCCCTTGGGGGTGACCAGACGGCTGCCCGTCCAGTCCTTGCCCACGCTGATGCTCTTGGTCTGGGCGAGACCGGCCGTCTGGGCAGCCTCATTGATGTCGCTCGGTTCGACGTAGCCGTCACGGCCGGTCTTCGGCGTCATCAGCCAGACCGTACCGCCGTCCTCGAGCAGACCAATGGCATCCACCAGCGCGTCCGTAAGGTCGCCGTCCTCGTCGCGGAACCAGAGGACGACGACGTCTGCCACGTCGTCGTACTCCTCGTCGACAAGTTCCTGGCCGGTAATGGCCTCAATGCCCTCACGGAGCTCCAGCTCGACGTCGTCGTCGAAGCCGATCTCCTGGACCACTTGTCCGGGCTCGAACCCCAGGCGTGTCGCCGGGTTGGTCCGCTCCTCCGCGTGGTCCGCGGTCGCGCTCACGGGTTGCCTCCTGATCATGTCTTCGGAAAATGCTGCAGCCACGCGCGTGCGCGGGGCGTAGGCCGTAGTCCACACGGGCCCGGCGAATCGCGCAAGTACCCGGCGTACGAGACCGCCTAAACGGTGACGTTCCCTGCCACGTCACCGCAGGCTCCGGCATGTCTCTCCGGGGCCTGGCCTGTCCCTCCGGGGCTCCGTAGGGTCACCCCATCCGTTTACGTCCTTCCTCAGCTTATGCCGTTTCGCTCCGCCAATCGGATTCGAACGCCCTTTGGGAACGCTTGGACGGCTTGGGCGTAAGGTTGCGGTTTGCCCGTACCCCGCCGCGTACTGCCCATACTCGTGCCCCGCCGGAGAAATTTCGGAACCTCGGGGTTACCCCACGGTAGAGATGACGTCCGGGCCCTCGCGGTAGCACGATGGAGGCGGCGCACACACAGTTGTCCCGGGGGTACGTTCCCCGTAACAAACCCCGCAGAGCACCACCGAACAGCGAAGGAACAGTGTGGCTTCCGGATCCGATCGCAACCCGATCATCATTGGCGGCCTTCCGAGCCAGGTCCCGGATTTTGATCCGGAGGAAACCCAGGAATGGCTCGACTCCCTCGACGCCGCCGTCGACGAGCGAGGCCGTGAGCGGGCCCGCTACCTGATGCTCCGGCTCATCGAGCGCGCGCGGGAGAAGCGCGTCGCCGTGCCGGAGATGCGCAGCACGGACTACGTGAACACGATCGCCACGAAGGACGAGCCGTTCTTCCCGGGCGACGAGGAGATCGAGCGCAAGGTCCTCAACGCGACCCGCTGGAACGCGGCCGTGATGGTCTCGCGGGCGCAGCGCCCCGGGATCGGTGTCGGCGGCCACATCGCCACCTTCGCCTCCTCCGCCTCGCTGTACGACGTGGGCTTCAACCACTTCTTCCGCGGCAAGGACCAGGGCGACGGCGGCGACCAGATCTTCTTCCAGGGGCACGCGTCACCGGGGATCTACGCCCGCGCGTTCCTGCTCGACCGGCTGAGCGAGGCCCAGCTCGACGCCTTCCGCCAGGAGAAGTCGAAGGCGCCGAACGGTCTTTCCAGCTACCCGCACCCGCGGCTGATGCCGGACTTCTGGGAGTTCCCGACCGTCTCGATGGGCCTCGGTCCGCTCGGCGCTATCTACCAGGCGCGGATGAACCGCTACATGGAGGCGCGCGGCATCGCCGACACCTCCAAGTCGCACGTCTGGGCCTATCTGGGCGACGGCGAGATGGACGAGCCCGAGTCGCTGGGCCAGCTCTCCATCGCCGCCCGTGAGAACCTGGACAACCTGACCTTCGTCGTCAACTGCAACCTCCAGCGGCTCGACGGCCCGGTGCGTGGCAACGGCAAGATCATCCAGGAGCTGGAGTCGCAGTTCCGGGGCGCCGGCTGGAACGTCATCAAGCTGGTCTGGGACCGCTCCTGGGACCCGCTGCTGGCGCAGGACCGCACGGGCATCCTGGTCAACAAGCTGAACACCACGCCGGACGGGCAGTTCCAGACGTACGCCACCGAGACCGGTGAGTACATCCGCGAGCACTTCTTCGGTGACGACCCGCGGCTGCGCGACATGGTCAAGGACATGACCGACCAGCAGATCCTGCACCTGGGGCGCGGCGGGCACGACCACAAGAAGGTCTACGCGGCCTACGCGGCGGCCAAGGCGCACAAGGGTCAGCCGACCGTGATCCTCGCGCAGACGGTCAAGGGCTGGACGCTGGGGCCGAACTTCGAGGGCCGCAACGCGACCCACCAGATGAAGAAGCTCACGGTCGAGGACCTCAAGCGGTTCCGCGACCGGCTGCACATCCCGATCACCGACAAGCAGCTGGACGAGGGCTACCCGCCCTACTACCACCCGGGCCGCGACTCGGAGGAGATCCAGTACATGCACGACCGCCGCAACAGTCTGGGCGGCTACGTGCCGACCCGGGTGGTGCGTGCGAAGCCCCTGCCGCAGCCCGAGGACAAGACGTACGCGGCTGCGAAGAAGGGTTCGGGTACGCAGTCGATCGCCACCACCATGGCGTTCGTCCGCATCCTGAAGGACCTCATGCGGGACAAGGAGATCGGCAAGCGGTTCGTGCTGATCGCGCCCGACGAGTACCGCACGTTCGGCATGGACGCGTTCTTCCCGAGCGCGAAGATCTACAATCCGCTGGGTCAGCAGTACGAGGCGGTCGACCGCGATCTGCTGCTCGCCTACAAGGAGTCGCCGACGGGCCAGATGCTGCACGACGGCATCTCCGAGGCGGGCTGTACGGCCTCGCTGATCGCCGCAGGTTCGGCGTACGCGACGCACGGCGAGCCGCTGATCCCGGTGTACGTCTTCTACTCGATGTTCGGGTTCCAGCGCACCGGTGACCAGTTCTGGCAGATGGCCGACCAGCTCTCGCGCGGGTTCGTGCTGGGCGCGACGGCCGGGCGTACGACGCTGACCGGTGAGGGCCTCCAGCACGCGGACGGCCACTCGCAGCTGCTCGCCTCGACCAACCCGGGCTGTGTCGCCTACGACCCGGCCTTCGGGTACGAGATCGCGCACATCATGCAGGACGGGCTGCGCCGGATGTACGGCGAGGCCAATGAGGACGTCTTCTACTACCTCACCGTCTACAACGAGCCGATCCAGCACCCGGCCGAGCCCGCAGACGTCGACGTGGACGGCATCCTCAAGGGTGCCTACCGCTTCAAGCAGGGCGAGGCGGGCGAGATCCCGGCGCAGATCCTGGCGTCCGGTGTGGCGGTCCCGTGGGCCGTCGAGGCGCAGAAGATCCTCGCCGAGGAGTGGAACGTCAAGGCGGACGTCTGGTCGGCGACCTCCTGGAACGAGCTGCGGCGCGAGGCCGTGGACGTGGAGCGGTACAACCTGCTCCACCCGGACGAGGAGCAGCGCGTCCCGTACGTGACGCGGAAGCTGGAGGGGGCCGGGGGCCCGTTCGTGGCGGTCTCGGACTGGATGCGTTCGGTGCCGGACCAGATCGCGCGCTGGGTGCCCGGTGCGTACCAGTCGCTGGGCGCCGACGGCTTCGGCTTCGCCGACACCCGTGGTGCGGCACGCCGGTTCTTCCACATCGACGCGCAGTCGATCGTCCTGGCGGTGCTCACCGAGCTCGCGAAGGAGGGCAAGGTCGACCGGTCGGCCCTGAAGACGGCGCTGGACCGTTACGACCTCCTGGACGTGGCCGCGGCCGATCCGGGCGCGGCGGGCGGCGACGCGTAGCCGTGGAGCCGCTGTACGGGTCCGAGGGGCGGTGACGCGAGCGCGTCGCCGCCCCTCGGCGTGTCCGGACGCGAGGCTAGTTCTCCCAGATCTTGAACGCCCGTACCTGGTAAGGGGAGCGGGGCAGCCAGGTCCCGCCGCCCGGGTACGTCTCGAACTCCCCCGTCTCCTGGCACTCGGCGGACTGGTAGGTGGTGACGGGCCGGCCGGTGCGGTTGGCGAGGGACTGGGCGTCGCCGCCCTTGGGGAGCGGGGTGCAGCTCTCGATGTCGACGGTGGAGAGTTCGTAGGTCTGGCGGGCGCCGGTGAAGTCGGGCTTCTTCCAGAGGCAGAGCCGGCCCGCCTCGCAGGTGCCGAGCCGGACGTCCGACGCCGTGGCCGGGGCGGCGGCCGCCCGGTCCTGGGCGAGCGCCTGCGGGATGAGGGCGGTGAGTGCGGTGACGGCCAGGCCTGCGGCGAGAACGGTCGTGCGGTTCGTACGCGTGGTCGTGCGTGTGGTCGTACGCATGATGGATCAACCCCCGTGGTCGTGCGCCGCGCCATGTCGTGACGCGGTGCTGTCCTGACCAGCCTGACCAGCACGGAAGGGCGCGGGGAAGAGGGGGACGGCCCATGCCACCCTGATAGGCGACAGCCCCGCCGAAAGGATTCGGCGGGGCTGTGGTGTGCGCTGGGTTGACGTTTCCCGGGGGTTTGGGCCTGGGACTCGGGGCCTGGGGCCAGGGTCAGATGTGGCCGACGCCGGCGCCCGCCCCGGCGTTCGTGCCGCGCTTGGTGAGGGTGGCGACGAAGGCCGCGACGACGGCGACACAGCCGGCGACGGTGAAGGCCAGGCCCATGCCGGACATGAACGTGTCGCGGATGACGCCGCCGATCGTGTCGACGACGTCCGGCGTCATGCCGGGAGCCTTGGAGAGCGCGTCCACCGGGACCATGCCGAACTCGGCGGCCTCCTCCAGCTTCGGGTCGGGCGTGCCGGGCAGGCCCGCGTCCGTCCAGTTGCCCGCGAACTCCGCACTGACCTTGGAGGACATGACCGCGCCGAGGACGGCCGTGCCGAGGGCGCCGCCGACCTGCATGGCGGCCTGCTGGAGGCCACCGGCCACGCCGGAGAGCTCCAGGGGCGCGTTGCCGACGATGACCTCGGTGGCGCCGACCATGACCGGGGCGAGACCGCAGCCGAGCAGGGCGAACCAGAGGGACATGGCGAAGGTGCCGGTGGACTCGCTGAGCGTCGTCATCCCGAACATGGCGGTGGCCGTGCAGACCATGCCGCCGACCAGCGGTACGCGGGGGCCGAACTTGGTGATCAGCAGACCGGCGACCGGCGAGGAGACGATCATCATGGCCGTCAGCGGCAGCAGGTGCAGACCGCTGTCGACCGGGCTGAGGCCGTGGACGCCCTGGAGGAAGAACGTCACGAAGAACAGGCCGCCCATGAAGGCGAACGCCATCAGCACCATGAGGATGGCGCCGGCCGTCAACGGGATGGAGCGGAACATCGCCAGCGGGACGAGCGGCTCGCGTACCCGCGTCTGCCAGAGGCCGAAGGCGAGGAAGAGGGCGATCGCGAGGCCGAGGAAGAACCAGGTCCAGGCGCCGCCCCAGCCCCAGGACTCACCGGCCTTGATGATGCCCCAGATGAGGGAGAACATCGCGCCCGAGAGCAGCACGATGCCCAGGATGTCGAAGGAGCGCGGCGCGTTGGCGGCACGGTGGTCCTTGAGGATCACCAGGCCGAAGACGAGCGCGACGATGCCGACCGGCACGTTGATGAAGAAGACCGACTGCCAGCTGACGTGCTCGACGAGCAGACCGCCGACGATGGGGCCGCCCGCGGTGGACGCCCCGATGACCATGCCCCAGATACCGATGGCCATGTTCAGCTTCTCGGCGGGGAAGGTGGCCCGCAGGAGGCCGAGCGCGGCGGGCATCAACAGGGCGCCGAAGAGGCCCTGGAGCACGCGGAAGAGGACGACCAGGCCGATCTCCGAGGAGAAGCCGATCGCGGCGGAGGAGACGGCGAAGCCCGCGATGCCGATCAGGAAGGTCTGGCGGTGTCCGAAGCGGTCACCGAGCTTGCCCGCGGTGATCAGGGCGACGGCCAGGGCCAGCAGGTAGCCGTTGGTGATCCACTGGACATCGGCGAGCGTGGCGCCGAGGTCCCGCTGGATCGCGGGGTTCGCGATGGCGACGATCGTGCCGTCGAGCGCGACCATCATCACGCCGATGGCGACGGCGAACAGGGTCAGCCAGGGGTGGCCGCGAAGCCCCTTGGCCGCGGCGGGTACGGGGCCGTCTTCCGGTTCCCGCGGCGCCTTCTCGACGGTGGTCTGACTAGTCATACGGGGAGACTAGTGACAGTCGCTGACAGTTGACAAACGCATTCACGAGACAGTAGCTGTCGCGTAGCTCACAGGTAAGCTGACCTGGACAAACGAGCGAAAAGAGGACCGGTACGTGACCCACGGGCAGAGAGCCGCGACCCGGCCCGGACTACGGGAGCGCAAGAAACAGCGCACCCGTGACGCCCTGTTGCGCGCCGCCCTCGAACTCTTCACCACCCAGGGGTACGAGCGGACCACCGTCGACGAGATCGTCGAGGCGGTCGACGTTTCCCAGCGCACCTTCTTCCGCTACTTCGCGAGCAAGGAGGACACCACGTTCGCGGTACAGGAGATGGTCGAGTCCCGCTTCATCGCGGAGCTGCGCAACCGCCCCGCCGGCGAAGCCCCGTTCGAGGCGATGCGCCGGGCGGTGCTCTGCGCCTGGAACAGCATCGGCGAGGCGATCGAGGAGGTCATCACGGTGGACCTCCATATGCGCACGTACCAGATGATCGAATCGACCCCCTCCCTGCTCGCCGCCCATATGCGGCGCGGGGTCGCCCTGGAGAACCAGATCGCCCAGCTGATCGCGGAGCGCGAGGGTCTCGACGTGACGAGGGACCCGCGCCCCCGGGTGGCCGTCGCCGCGTTCTCCGGGGTGATGCGGGTGACAGGCCAGCTGTGGGGCCAGGGCCACGATTCGAGCGTGGAGGCGCTGCGCGACCTCACGGAGGAGTATCTGGACCAGCTCGTCCCGGCACTGGCGGGCGACTGGCGGCAGGCGGAGTGAGCACCGGCAGGCAGCGGGCAGCGGGCAGCGGCGGGCAATAACCGTCTGTGAAGAAATTCGGTTGAATCCTTCGCAGCCGGGTGATGTATCTCACCTGAATCACGGTCATACGCGCACGTCTCCTAGGGTGAGGCGCAGTGACTTCTTCCGACTCCTCCCCCACCCTGACCGCATGTCGCGCGCTGCTCGCCGTGGCGGTCGTGTTCGTGATGCTGACGACGACGGGCTGGTCCGCCGTGCGGGATCACCATGTCGGCGGGGAGCGTGAGCTGGTCCTCGCCTCCTGGGCGCGGGACCGGATAGCGGGACGTTCGCTGCCGGAGGCCGGGGCGTCCGCCTTTCGGATGGCCCACTTCTTCGCCACGCTCACCTCGGGGCAGCAGATGTCCCTCGCCGACAAGTACCCCTCGGTCGTGGGGAATCTGAACGGCGTCCCGGTCACCCTGCGCTACCACGCCAACCGGCTGGCCCTGAAGCAGGCGGTGGCCGTCGAGAAGCGACGTACGTACGGCGAGGCGCTCTCGGCGGGCGGCCGCAGCGAGGCGGCCCAGCGGGCGGCCCGCTTCCGGTCGATGCTCGCGAAGGACCGCCAGATCCTGGCCTTCGACCCGACCGGGAGTGGGCGTGCCGCCGAGGTGTTCGGCAACCTCGACCGGGCCTCCCGGATCTCCGTGGTCGTCCCGGGCGTCGACACCAACCTCCTCACGCTGGAACGGAGCCACCGCGTCAACTCGGCGCCCGTCGGCATGGCGAAGTCCCTGTACGGCGCGGAGCGCGCGGCCGCCCCCGGGACCCGGACCGCGGTCATCGCCTGGGCCGACTACACCGCCCCGGCCGGTCTCGGCATGGACGCGGCGCTCGGCGGGCTCGCGGCGGAGGGTGCCCTGCGGCTGAACGCGCTGGTGGGGGCGTTGCCCGGCATGTCCACGGTCTCGCTGTTCTGCCACAGCTACGGCTCCGTCGTCTGCGGGGTGGCCGCCGACAAAACCCCCGACCGGGTGGCCGACATCGCGGTCGCCGGAAGCCCTGGCATGCGGGCCGACAGCGCCGCGCGACTCCGCACCGACGCCCGGATCTGGGCGATGCGGGACCGGGACGACTGGATCCGGGACGTGCCGCACCTGGAGATCGGCGGCATCGGGCACGGCGCCGACCCGGTCGACCCGGCGTTCGGGGCCCGGCTGGTCTCGGCGGCCGGGGCCGCGGGCCACAGCGGCTACTTCGAACCCGGTACCGAGAGCCTCGGCAACTTCGCCGCGATCGGCGTCGGCGCCTACGGATCGGTCCGCTGCGCAACCGCCGACGGCGCTTGCCACAGTGGTATTTCCGGTAAGCGGGAAGGCTGACGCGCGTAGAGCTGCGTGACAAGCCGATTAATTGCGACTTACGCCGAGGGGGGACGTGTGAGCCTGTGCCGCATACGATGAGGCACATGGGTGATGTGCTGGCCGGAATTCATGCCACCTGGGAGTTCGACACCGACTCCGTGCTCATCCGCTTCGAACGGGGTATCCGCACGCCGAAGCTCCTGCAGAGCCTGCGGGAGCGCCGCATCCCGCATGCTGCGCTGTCGTCGGTGACGCTGACCCCGGGCAAGCGGGACACGGTGGTGCTGCGTGTCGTGCCGAGACCGGGTGCCGACCCGCTCCTGGAGGCTGCCGCAGGGCAGCTGAAGGAGGGGTGCGACCCCTACCGCCTGGTGCTTCCGGCGGACCGGGAGCTGCTCGCGGAGTATTACGCGGACGAGCTGCGGTCCTGTCTGGGCCCCGCGTCCGACGAGCCCGCCGACCGTTTCCTGGTCGCCGCCCCCGAGGCGCCGATGCAGTTCAAGGCGTACGACGGGCGGGCCGCCTTCGACGGGGAGCGGGTCTCCTTCCGGTGGTTCTGGACGGGCGCCTCGAGCGCGAAGTGGAAGGCCGGTGACCAGGCGTACCGGGTGAGCGAACTGGCCGGAATCGAGTGGCGCTCCCCCGAGGGCCTGGACGGCTACCTCCGTCTGGTGCCCCGTGCGGCGGTCCCGCCGGACCACCGCACGGGCGGCAGCCTCGGCGACCTGCACGGGCCCGTCACGCCTGGTCTGGCGGAGGCGGGCATCGCTGTGAACGGCGCCCCGGCCACCGTGAGCCGCGCCCCGGCGGACCAGGACCCGGCGGCGGTCCTTTTCGGCCTCGGCTACGGGCCGGTGCACGAGTCGTTGCCCTTCGCCGCCGCCGTACTGGAATCCGTACGCCGGACCCAGAGCGCGCCGGCCGTCCCGGCCCCGGTCCTGGTGAACGCCGGGCGGCGCGACCCGGCGGACATCGCCGAGCGGATACATCACCTCGGCGAACTCCACCAGGCGGGACTGGTGACGGACGACGAGTACAGCGCGAAGAAGGCACAGCTGCTGGCGGAGCTGTGAGACCCGCGTACATCCCGGAGCCCCGCCCCGTCACCCCGTACCCCGGTATGAGGCGGGCCGGGCGCGGTCAAGTCCCCGGTATGACGCCCGGGAGGCGGTCGCCCTCCTAGGCTGACCCGGTCATGTCCACTTCTCCCGCCGGGCCCCTGCCGCCCGCCGACGGCTTGCTGAGCGCCGCCCGCCGCAATCTGCGCGAGCTCGCCCACGGGCTGTCCCACGCGTCCCATCCGTCCACGCCTTTGCTGGCCCACGCCCCGAAGCTGTGGCAGCGGCTGCTGCCGTACGTCGTGGTCCTCGCGCTGGCCGCGACCTTCATCCCGGTCACCATCACCGTGCTGACCACGCAGTACGGCGTGCCCGGCGCGCTGGCGGGGGCGCTCGGCGTGGCCCAGGCGGCGCCACTGCTGATGCTGGCCCACCGGCCCCTCCAGGCGTGGTGGATCGTCTTCCCCGCCGACATCCTGGGCGCACTGGTGCTGCTGGCGCAGCCCGCCGACCCGAGCGACCTCTGGCCCTGGACACCACCGGCGATCGTCGCCTACCTCTTCCTGCTGCTGGCGCTCGGGCTGCGCGAGACGCGGCGGACCGTGATCGCCGTCTGGGCGGTGACGGGCGCCGCCGGAGCGCTCCTGCATCTGATCGCACCGGACCGCAGCAGCGGCAGCGCTCTGCTGCTGACCATCCTCGGCGCAGTGGTGCTGGTCATCGGCGGTGCGGTACGGGAGCGGGGCGTGGCCCAGCGCCGGCTCGCCGAGCAGGAGACGATCAGCGAGGCCGAGCGGGCCCAGCGCACCCTGCTGGAGGAGCGGACCCGGATCGCGCGTGAGCTGCACGACGTGGTCGCCCACCACATGTCGGTGATCACCGTGCAGGCGGACTCCGCCCCGTACCGGATCAGCGGGCTGCCGAAGGCCGCCGAGGAGGAGTTCACGGCGATCGCCGCGGCAGCACGGGAGTCGCTGGGCGAGATGCGGCGGCTGCTGTCGGTGCTGCGCAGCGAGGGGACGGAGGGCGACCGGGCACCGCAGCCCGGCCTGGACCGGCTCCAGCAGCTGGTGGAGGCGACCGTGCGGGCGGGACTGCCGGCGGAGCTGGCGCTCAGCGCGGAGCTGAGCTCGGGGCGGGGCGAGGTGCCCCCGACGGTGGACCTGTCGGCGTACCGGATCGTGCAGGAGGCCCTGGCCAATGTCGTGCGGCACGCGCCGGGGGCCCGCACCCGGGTCCTCGTCGCGCCGGAGAACGGCCACCTCCTCGTGCTCGTCGTCAACGGGCCGGCCGCCGCCCCCGGTTCGCCGCTGGAGACGAGCGGGACCGGACACGGGCTGGTCGGGATGCGGGAGCGCGTACGGTTGACCGGCGGCACGCTGGACACCGGCCCGCTGCCCGACGGCGGGTTCCGGGTCGCGGCCCGGATGCCGCTCCCGCCGACCACCGCGCCGTCCACTCCCCCGTCCGCCGCACCACCCGCCCCCCTGCCCCCGGAGGACCTGTGACCATCCGCGTGATCATCGTCGACGACCAGGCCATGGTGCGGGCTGGGTTCGCGGCGCTGCTGGCGGCGCAGAGCGACATCGACGTGGTCGGCGAGGCGGCGGACGGCCGGCAGGGCGTGGACATCAGCCGCAACCAGCACCCGGATGTGGTCCTGATGGACGTGCGGATGCCGGAGATGGACGGACTGGCCGCCGCCCGCGAGCTGTTGAACCCGCCGATCGGGGTGGTGCACCGGCCGAAGGTGCTGATGCTGACCACCTTCGACGTGGACGACTACGTGTACGAGGCGCTCCGCGCGGGGGCCTCCGGCTTCCTGTTGAAGGACGCGCCGCCCTCCGATCTGATCGCGGCGGTACGGGTGGTGGCGGCGGGCGACGCCCTGCTGGCGCCCTCGGTGACGCGGCGGCTGATCGCGGACTTCGCGGCGCAGCGGCCCTCGGGGGCGACGCGGGGCGGCCAGGCGCTCCGGCTGAACGGGCTGACCCCGCGCGAGACGGAGGTGCTGGAGCTGATCGCCCGGGGACTGTCGAACCAGGAGATCGCGGGGCGGCTCGTCCTGGCCGAGCAGACCGTGAAGACGCACATCGGCCGGGTGCTGGCCAAGCTGGACCTGCGGGACCGGGCGCAGGCGGTGATCTTCGCGTACGAGTCGGGGCTCGTGACGCCGGGGGACGCGGGGGCCTGACCCTTCGCCCACCCCCTACCCCAGTAGCACATCGCAGTTGGCCCCCCGGTGTGACGCCCCCTCACCCATCTTCTTCTTACCTTCCTCTCGCTCGCGCCGCTCGGTGCGGCAGCGGAGAGGGAGGGCGCGATGCGCCGATACGCGAGGACCGTGGTCGCGTTCGCACTGGCTACGAGCGTGGTGACGGGGACGGCGGGCTGGGTTTCAGGGGATGCGCAGCAGGCGCTGACCGGGCCGCCGCCGGGCACCATGTCGTGGCGGGCGGACCGGGCACTGGGCGAGGAACTGCCCGACCCGGAGCGCTCGGCGCCCACCGAAGTGGCTTCGTTCTTCGCCGAGTTGAGCGAGCAGGAACGTCAACTGCTCCTCGTTCGGCACCCAGCCGTAGTGGGCAATCTCGACGGCGTGCCCCTTGAGCTGCGGTACCGCGCCAACTCCCTTGCCTTCGCCACCGCCGAGGACCCTCGCTTCCGCTCGCTCGCCGCGCCCGGCCGCCAGATCCTCGCGTTCGACCCGCGCGGGCGGGGCCAGGTCGCCGAGGTCTTCGGGGACCTGCGCTCAGCCCGCCGGGTCTCGGTGGTGGTGCCCGGATCCGACAACGACGCCGGGACCTTCGACCGGAAGGTCACCGACCACGGGGCCCCACCCGGTATGGCCAGGACCCTGCACAAGGCGGCCGGTCCGGACACCGCCGTCATCGCCTGGGCCGGGTACACCACCCCCGTGGGCGTCGGCATCGACGCGGCGACCGGGCGGCTCGCGGAGGCGGGCGCCGGGCGGCTGACCCGTTTCGCGGAGGGGCTGACCGCCGACGGGCTGCCCGAGCCCGCCGTCTTCTGCCACAGCTACGGTTCCGTCGTGTGCGGCCTGGCCGCCCACCGCCTGCCCGCCACCGACCTGGTGGTCCTCGGCTCCCCCGGGATGCGGGCCGACGACGTGGACGCGCTGAGGACCCGGGCGACGGTGTGGGCGGCGAAGGACCCGACCGACTGGATCGACGACGTGCCGAGCGTGCGGTTCGCCGGGCTCGGCCACGGCACCGACCCCACAGACCCGGCGTTCGGGGCCCGCCGTATACCGGCCGACGACGCCCGGGGCCACACCGGCTACTTCGCCCCGGGGACGGAGTCGCTTCGCGCCTTCGCGGCGATCGCACGGGGTGCGGCTGCGGAAGGGGCAGCGCGATGACTTCCCGAACGCACACCCGTACCCGTACGCACATCCATGCCCGCACGCGTGCGCATCAGCTCGCCGCCCGCGTCGAGGCCGCCACCCCCGCCCACCGGGACCGGGCCATCGACGGTCTGCGTGCCCTCGCGCTGCTCGCCGTGCCGCTCGGGCACTGGATGCTCGGCGGTTTCCGGCTCGACGCGGACGGCCTGCACAACGCGAGCCCGCTCTCGACGTTCGGGGCCTTCGCCCCGCTCAGCTGGGTGCTCCAGATGCTGGGGATCTTCTTCCTGGTCGGCGGGTACGCCTCGGTCCTCTCCTACCACCGCCGCCCCTCGACCACGATCGCCTGGCTGCGCGGGCGGCTGGTCCGGCTCGGTCGGCCGGTGCTCGGGGTGGCCGCCGTGTGGGCGGTGCTGCTGGCCGCGCTGTCATGGCTCGGTGTCCCGGGCGACACCCTGCGTACGGGGTCGACGCTGGTGATCCAGCCCCTCTGGTTCGTCGGGGTGTACACCGTGGCCACCGCGCTCACCCCGCTCTGTGTCCGCCTGGCGCGCGAGCTCGGCGGGTGGGCGGCGCTGCCGCTGCTGGGGTCGGTCGCGGTGGTGGACTTCCTGCGGTACGGGCCGTTCGCCGAGGGGATGCCGTCCTGGCTGAGCGTGCTGAACATCCTGCCGGGATGGCTCTTCGCCTATCAGATCGGCGTCTCGTGGGGCGAGGGGCGGACAGGGAAGCGGGGTGCGCGGCTGCTGCTCGTCGGGGGCGGGGTGCTCTTCGCCGTACTGCTGCTGGCGTTCCACTACCCGCCGTCGATGGTCGGCGTGCCCGGCGAGGTGCGGACCAACTCGCACCCGCCGTCGCTGCTGGTGGTGGCGCTGGCGGCGACGCAGAGCGGGGCGGCGATCCTGGTGCGGGACCGGCTGGGGCGGGCGTTGCGCAGGCCGCTGCTGTGGGCGCCGGTCGTGGTGGTCAACCTGTCGGCGATGACCATCCTGTGCTGGCACCAGAGCGCGATGCTGGCCGCCGCCGTACCGGCCTCACTGCTGGACGGAGGTACGGCGGTGGTGGCGGGGCTGACGACCGGCCCGGACACCGTGGGCTGGATCCTGGCCCGGGTCATGTGGCTGCCGGTGTTCGCGGGGCTGCTGGTGCTGATCGCCCGGTACGCCGGCCGTTTCGACGCCCCGTGGAAGGCGGGCACCCGCGCCGCGAATGCCCGCCGCGCGCTGGCGGGGCTGCTGGCTGCGGGGTTCGCGGTGTTCGCGCTGGGGCTGGCGTGAGGAGGGCCGGGCCCTTGGCCGTGATGGTCTTCATGAACCACGCGCCGACTGCACAGCCAGCCCTCTCCCCCTCGCCACCTACTCCCGCGCCGCCGACGTAAGGCTCATGTCCGGGTAGCGGTCCCCCGCGACCTGCCCCGCGATGGGCTCCAGCAGGGCCAGCTGGTCGGCCGTCAGCGTCAGCCGGGTCGCCGCCACGTTCTCCAGAAGGCGGCTGCGCTTACGGGTGCCGGGGATGGGGACCACCGTCAGGCCGTGCACCTGCGCCCGCTGCTGCACCCAGGCGAGCGCCACCTGCGCGGCCGTCACCCCGCGAGCGGCGGCGATCTTGTGGACCGGCTCCAACAGGGCGGCGTTGGTACGGGCGTTGTCGCCGGTGAAGCGGGGCTGGTGCTTGCGGAAGTCGCCCTCCCCTAGGTCCTTGCCCGCGTCGGTGAAGGAGCCGGTGAGGAAGCCACGGCCGAGCGGCGAGTACGGCACGAGCGTGACGCCGAGTTCCACCGCAGCCCCGAGCGCGCTCCTCTCGACGTCCCGGCTGAAGAGAGACCACTCCGACTGGAGGGCGGCGATCGGGTGCACCGCGTGCGCCTCGCGCAGTTCGGGGCCGGTCACCTCGCTCAGGCCGATCTGCTTGATCTTGCCCTGTTGGATCAGCTCCGCCATCGCGCCGATCGATTCGGCGAAGGGGACGGCCGGGTCGTGGCGGTGCATGTAGTAGAGATCGATGACGTCGGTGTTCAGCCGGCGCAGGCTCGCCTCGACGGCGGTCCGGATGTACGCGGGGTCGTTGCTCACGCCCCGGTAGCCGGGGTCGTCGGAGCGCACCAGGGCGTACTTGGTGGCGAGGGTGATCTCGTCGCGGTGGGCGCCGACGAAGGGGGCGAGGAACTCCTCGTTGGCTCCGCGCCCGTAGACGTCGGCGGTGTCGAAGAGCGTGACGCCCGCCTCCAGTGCGGCGTCGAGGGTGTCCCGGGCGGAGAGCTCGTCGGTGTCGCCGTAGAACTCGCTCATGCCCATGCAGCCGAGCCCCTGGACGCCGACCGTCGGGCCGCCCTCGCCGCCCAGTTCGACGGCGGCGATCGTGTTTCTGTCGTTGTCGGTCATCAGGCGCTGTGCCTCTCCGGCGCAGTGCGGGCGCCCGCGTAGAACTCGATCTTGTGGTCGAGGACGGCGAGGGTGTCGTGGAGCTCCGCGATCCGCGTGATCACATCGCGGCGGGTCGACTCCAGCAGCTCCTGGCGTGCCTCGAAGGTGGACTCGCCCTCGCGCAGCAGCTCCGCGTACCGCACCATGTCGGCGACGGGCATCCCGGTCAGCCGCAGCTTGCCGACGAAGGCCAGCCAGTCCAGGTCGCGGTTGGAGAAGCGGCGCTGGCCGGTGTGCGAGCGGTCGACGTGGGGCATGAGCCCGATCCGTTCGTACCAGCGAAGGGTGTGCGCGGTGAGCCCGGTGAAGGCGACGACCTCGCTGATCGTGTAGCTGTCCTTGCCCCCGGGCCGGGGGTGCGGCTTGGGGAGAGCCGTACAGGCGTTCACCCCCGTTGGGGGCTGCGGCCGTGGTGGTACGCCGGTCGCGGGGGTGCTCCGGGAGGTTCCGTCGATCACCGTCATGCCCTCCACGCTAAATCCTTGGAGTGCACTCGAAGCAAGCGAAGTCGGCAGGCAATCAGCGGGAGAAGTCAGGGGAAAGGGGTCTCAGAGTTCGTCCTCCGCCCTGGACAGCGCGTCGGTGATCACCCGGGTGGCGAAGTCGGCGTCGTCGGCGATGCGGTTGACGTGCTCCGCGAGCAGGAAGGCGGTGGCCTGCAGGGGAGTCATCTCCGCCTCCGTCCAGTCCCCGTACTGCTTGCGCCACAGGCTGGGGCTGAGGCCGGTGCCCGCGGCGATGACCAGGCCCGCCATCGTGGGGACGGCTTCCGGGCGGATGCTCTTGGGCATCATGCGCATCGAGGCCACGAGGGTCGGGACCACGTACTCGATGACGTCCTTGTCGTGGTCCTCGTGGGCCTTCCGCAGCCAGGTCATGAACATGTAGATCAGCGTGCACACGCCGTCCAGCAGGTCCTCGGTCCCGTCGGGACCCAGCGACTCGGTGTACTGCGCCATCATCGCCTGCTGTTCGGCGTCGGTCTCGGCGTCGCCCGCGTGGATGCTCCTGAGCCGGGAGTCGATCAGCATGAGTGCCGCGCCCACATCACCGGCAGGAGCGTGCTGGGGGCCGTAGGCCGACGACACGGTTGACACGGAAACCTCCCCGTACGGCTGCGGTGCGCAGCGCTTCGCCTCCGCACAGTAGTCGGCCGCGGGGGCGGGAGTTGGTGACTTCGTCACCTTTCGGACGCGGTGACGGGGCCGCTTCCTCGAACGTTAGGCTCGGGTCCATGGAGAGCTTGCGGATCATCGACACCTGGCCAGTCCCGACCGCGGCGGCCGCCGTCGTACGGGCGGACGGCACCGTCCTCGGTACGCACGGGCCGACCGCCCGCCGCTTCCCCCTCGCATCGGTCACCAAGCCGCTCGCGGCCTACGCGGCGCTGGTGGCGTACGAGGAGGGGGCCGTGGAGCTGGACGAGCCGGCCGGGCCCGAGGGCTCCACGGTGCGCCACCTCCTGGCCCACACCAGCGGCCTCGCCTTCGACGAGCACCGGGTGACGGCCCCGCCCGGCGAGCGCCGCCTCTACTCCAACGCGGGCTTCGAGGTGCTGGGCGACCACATCGCCAAGGCGTCCGGCATCCCGTTCGCGGAGTACCTGCGCCAGGCGGTCCTGGAGCCGCTGGGCATGACGTCCACGACCCTGGACGGCTCCCCCGCCCGCGACGGCGTCTCCACGGTGGACGACCTGGTCCGCTTCGCCGCCGAGGTTCAGGCCCCCCGCCTCCTCGACCCGCGTACGGTCCTCGAAGCCCAGAGCGTGGTCCACCCGGGCCTCAAGGGCGTCCTGCCGGGCTACGGCCACCAGAGCCCGAACGACTGGGGCCTCGGCTTCGAGATCCGTGACTCCAAGTCCCCGCACTGGACGGGCACTTCCTCCTCCCCGGCGACCTTCGGCCACTTCGGCCAGTCGGGCACGTTCCTGTGGATCGACCCGACGGCAGGGGTCGCCTGCGTGGCGCTGACGGACCGGGCCTTCGGGCCGTGGGCGTCGGAGGCCTGGACGCCGTTCACGGACGCGGTCCTGTCGGAGGTCGCGGGCTGAAGGCCCGGTCGCCCGTCGCCTCCTTCCGGTCGGTCGACGCACTCGAACCACACGGTCTTACCGCCGCCGTCCCACCGGATCTCCACGCCCCAGTCGTCGGTCACGGCGTTGACCAGGATCAGCCACCGCCCGCCGTCGTCGAGCTCGTCCCGCTGGATCGCGAGCGGCACGGCCGTGCTGTTGTCCCCCACCTCCACGCGTACGCCGTCCCCGGTCGGCAGCCGGAAGATGAAGGTCTGGCAGCGGCGACCGGGCACGTGCCGCACCACGTTGGCGATCAGCTCGGTCAGCGCCAGTTCCGCCGCCGGGGCGAGTTCGAGCAGGTCCCAGCTGGTGAGGTAGAGCCGCGGGACGCGGCGCAGATGGCGCGCGGAATGCTCCCCCATGGCGAGGTCGGCGCGGTAGACGGGCACCCCGGGGTCAATTCGGGGGATGGATACACGGTTCACGCTCCCAGCCTGCGATCACCTGGCTACGCTCGGCTACGCCGTGAACCGAACGCCGCAGAGCGTTGCACACCGGAGGTCCGCGCTGTGCCCAACATCCAAACCCTCGACCCGAGCGCTTCCCCTCTCGACTACTTCGGCTCGGAGCTGCGCCGCATGCGCGAGGCACACGGCCTGAAACAGGGCCAGCTGCTGCCAACGAGGGCAGGTGGAAGGGCGATCACTGCGAGAACGAACGGGACTGGCCCGAAGCTCTGGCCGTCCTGGGATTCTCCGTGCCCGTGTCGCTCCTAGGAACGGCGCTGTTCACGACCGGCGTGGTGAGCCGGCGGATGAGCGCACACGCTCAAGCGATGCGTGAGCTGGACGAACTGGCGGAGGGGGCCGCGAAGCGCTCCACCACCTGAGCGGACAGGGCCGCCAAGCGCTCCACCACCCGCCGAGCACGTGAAGGCCACTCCCTGCGCCTGCCCGCGATCAGCCCGCCATCTCCCAGATCACGAACTCCGCCGCCCTCACCGCGACCACTTCCAGCCCCTCCGCGCCCGTGATCCGAGCCGCGTCCCCCGGGCCCAACTCCTCACCGTCCAGGGCGACTCTGCCCCGTACCACATGCACGTACAGGCGCACCGCGTCCGGCAGGGCCGTGCGCTCGCCCTCGGTCAGTCGCCGGACGTGCAGCATCGCACCGGCCTCCGGCAGGGTGAGCGGGGTCGAGTCGGCGATGCCGGGGACGACCGTGTACGCGGGTTCGCCGCCCGACCCCAAGGGTGCCAGCCACATCTGGAGGAAGGTCAACGGCCGCTCGCTGTCGTTGCGTTCGACGTGGCGGACTCCGGTGGCGGCACTGAGATGGGCGACGTCCCCGGCCCGTACGACGGTGGAGTGGCCGGCCGAGTCGCGGTGGGTCAGCTCGCCCTCCACCACCCAGGTGACGATCTCCGTATGGCTGTGCGGGTGCTCGTCGAAGCCCGCGCCGGGGGCGAGGCGTTCCTCGTTGCAGGCCAGGATCGGGCCGAAGCGGAGGTTGTCGGGGTCGTAGAAGGGGCCGAAGGAGAGGGCGTGCCGGGTCTCGATGCCGGCGTCCGGCTCGCCGCCCCGGTAGCGGTCCTCGGACCGGTGTACGGAAATCACCTGGCCACGGTAGCCGGGTGCCCCCTTTCCAGGAGCGACGGCCACCGGGACGGACGCTCCCGTACGGGCCGGCCGGGTGCTCCCGTACGGACCGGGCCGGCCGGGCGCTCCCGTACGGACCGGGCCGGCCGGGCGCTCCCGTACGGACCGGGCCGGGCGCTCCCGTACGGACCGGGCCGGACGCTCCCGAACGGACCAGGCCGCACACCCTGTACGGACCGGGCCCGGCACCCCCGTACCGACCAGTAGACGAGACCCTCGCCCCGCCCCACCGATCCACCGGCCCGATAAGGCAGTCTTGTCCTCGTGCCCCGACCCGATCCTGAGCATTCCGCCGCCCGCGACGCCCACCTGCATGCCGCGACCCTGAAACGGCTGGAGCAGTCCTCCGGCCGGCTGGCCGCGAACGCGATTGCCCGCATGGACGAATCGCTGCCGTGGTACCGGGCGATGCCCCCGGAGAACCGGTCCTGGATCGGCCTGGTCGCCCAGGCCGGTATCGCGGCGTTCACCGAGTGGTTCCGGCATCCCGAGACCCCGCAGGCCATCTCGACCGATGTGTTCGGTACCGCGCCGCGCGAGCTGACCCGGGCGATCACGCTGCGGCAGACCGTCGAGATGGTGCGGACCACGATCGAGGTCATGGAGACCGCGATCGAGGAGGTGGCCGCGCCGGGCGACGAGTCCGTGCTGCGGGAGGCGCTGCTCGTCTACGCGCGCGAGATCGCCTTCGCCACCGCCCAGGTCTACGCCCAGGCCGCCGAGGCCCGAGGCGCGTGGGACGCCCGGCTGGAGTCGCTGGTGGTGAACGCGGTGCTGTCCGGGGAGGCCGACGAGGGGGCCGTGTCCAGGGCCGCCGCGCTCGGCTGGAACTCGCCCGAGCACGTCTGCGTCATCCTCGGCACCGCCCCCGACGGGGACAGCGAGCTGACCGTGGAGGCGATCCGGCGGGCCGCCCGGCACGCGAAGCTCCAGGTCCTCACCGGGGTCCTCGGCAACCGGCTCGTCGTCATCGCGGGCGGCAGCGACAACCCGCTCCAGGTCGCCAAGGGCCTGATCGGGCCGTACGCGGCCGGGCCGGTCGTCGCCGGGCCCGTGGTGCCGGACCTGCTGGCGGCCACCCGGTCCGCGCAGGCCGCGGCGGCCGGGCTGAAGGCCTGCCTGGCGTGGCAGGACGCGCCGCGGCCCGTGCTGGCGGACGATCTCCTCCCCGAGCGCGCGATGGCCGGGGACCCGGCGGCGCGGGACCAGTTGGTGGAGGAGATCTACAGACCGCTGGAGGAAGCCGGTTCGGCGCTTCTGGAAACGCTGAGCGTCTATCTGGAGCAGGCGAGCAGTCTGGAAGGGGCCGCACGGATGCTTTTCGTCCACCCCAACACCGTGCGCTACCGGCTACGACGTGTGACCGACGTCACCGGGTGGTCACCCTCCGATGTGCGCTCAGCGTTCACCCTGCGGATCGCTCTCATCCTGGGTCGCTTGGCTGCGTCGGATCCTCAGTCCTAGACTTTTGTCGGACTTCAACAATTCCCCTGACGGTTCTTCGTCCCTGTCCCCACGGGCGTACGAAGCCGTCCACAAGAGAGAGTGTGAGGGTGCTCGTACTCGTCGCTCCCGGCCAAGGCGCTCAGACGCCCGGCTTCCTGACTCCCTGGCTCGACCTCCCTGGTGCCTCCGACCGCATCGCGGCCTGGTCCGACGCCATCGGGCTCGACCTTGCCCACTACGGCACGCAGGCCGACGCGGAAGAGATCCGCGACACGGCCGTCGCCCAGCCGCTCCTGGTCGCCGCGGGCCTGCTCTCCGCCGCCGCCCTGGACGCGCCCTCCCCCGACGTCGTCGCGGGTCACAGCGTCGGTGAGATCACCGCCGCCACGATCGCCGGTGTCATCGACGACGAGGCGGCACTCCGCTTCGTCCGGACCCGGGGGCTCGGCATGGCCGAGGCCGCCGCGGTCACCGAGACCGGTATGGCGGCCCTCCTCGGCGGCGACCCCGCCGTGACGGTCCCGCACCTGGAGAAGCTCGGCCTGACCCCCGCCAACGTCAACGGGGGCGGCCAGATCGTCGCCGCCGGCACCGCGGCCCAGATCGCAGCCCTGGAGGCCGACAAGCCCGAGGGCGTCCGCCGGGTCGTCGCGCTGAAGGTGGCCGGCGCGTTCCACACGCACCACATGGCCCCGGCCGTGGAGAAGCTGCGCGCGGCCGTCGGGGACCTCACGGTCACCGACCCGACCGTGAGGTACGTGTCCAACGCCGACGGCCACACGGTCGCCACCGGCACCGAGGTCATCGCCCGGCTGGTCGGCCAGGTCGCGAACCCGGTCCGCTGGGACCTGTGCATGGAGACCTTCCAGAAGCTCGGCGTCACCGCGCTGGTCGAGCTGAGCCCCGGCGGCACCCTCACCGGGCTCGCCAAGCGGGCGCTGCCCGGTGTGAAGACGCTCGCGCTCAAGACCCCCGACGACCTCGACGCCGCCCGCGCGCTCATCTCCGAGCACGCAGGCGCCTAAGGAGCCCGAGAGCATGTCGAAGATCAAGCCCAGCAAGGGCGCCCCGTACGCGCGCATCCTCGGGGTCGGCGGCTACCGCCCGACCCGGGTCGTGCCGAACGAGGTGATCCTCGAAACGATCGACTCCTCCGACGAGTGGATCCGCTCCCGCTCCGGCATCGTCACCCGCCACTGGGCCTCCGACGAGGAGACCGTGGCCATGATGTCGATCGAGGCGTCCGGCAAGGCCATCGCCGACGCGGGCATCACGCCCGAGCAGATCGGCGCGGTCATCGTCTCGACCGTCTCGCACTTCAAGCAGACCCCGGCCGTCGCCACCGAGATCGCCCACAAGATCGGCGCGGGCAAGCCCGCCGCCTTCGACATCTCGGCCGGCTGCGCGGGCTTCGGCTACGGCCTCACCCTCGCCAAGGGCATGATCGTCGAGGGCTCGGCGGAGCACGTCCTCGTGATCGGCGTGGAGCGGCTCAGCGACCTGACCGACCTGGAGGACCGCGCGACGGCCTTCCTGTTCGGTGACGGCGCGGGCGCGGTCGTCGTCGGCCCCTCCCAGGAGCCGGCCATCGGCCCGACCGTGTGGGGCTCCGAGGGCGACAAGTCGGAGACCATCAAGCAGACGGTGTCCTGGAACGAGCTGCACATCGGCGACGTCTCCAAGCTGCCGCTCGACTCCAAGGGCGAGATCAAGTTCCCGGCCATCACGCAGGAGGGCCAGGCGGTCTTCCGCTGGGCCGTCTACGAGATGGCCAAGGTCGCCCAGCAGGCGCTGGAGGCGGCCGGGATCTCCCCGGACGACCTGGACGTCTTCATTCCGCACCAGGCCAACATGCGGATCATCGACTCGATGGTGAAGACCCTCAAGCTGCCGGAACACGTCACGGTCGCCCGTGACATCGAGTCCACCGGCAACACGTCCGCCGCCTCGATCCCGCTCGCGATGGAGCGGCTCCTGGCGACCGGTCAGGCGAAGAGCGGCGACACCGCGCTCGTCATCGGCTTCGGGGCGGGTCTCGTCTACGCCGCGACGGTCGTTACCCTCCCCTAGGCACACCGGACCTTTTGGTCCGTACGCACGATCCCTGAAGAAACCCACCGAAGGAGCGCCAAGATGGCCGCCACGCAGGAAGAGATCGTCACCGGTCTCGCCGAGATCGTCAACGAGATCGCCGGGATCCCGGTCGAGGACGTCCAGCTGGAGAAGTCCTTCACCGACGACCTGGACGTCGACTCGCTGTCCATGGTCGAGGTCGTCGTCGCCGCCGAGGAGCGCTTCGACGTCAAGATCCCCGACGAGGACGTCAAGAACCTCAAGACGGTCGGCGACGCTGCCGACTACATCCTGAAGCACCAGGGCTGATCCCAGCCCGGCTGTGTCGCCACCCGGCGGTGGCGCCGCTGATTCACGACCCTCTACACGTGGAGAAGATTTTCCAGTGAACTCGACCAATCGCACCGTGGTCGTCACCGGTATCGGCGCAACCACTCCGCTGGGTGGCGACTCCGCATCGACCTGGGAAGGTCTGATGGCCGGCCGGTCCGGCGTCAAGCCTCTCGAAGGCGAGCGCTTCGCCGAACTGCCCGTCCGGATCGCCGCCCTCGCGGCCGTCGACCCGAACGACGTACTGCCCCGCCCGCTCGCCCGCAAGCTGGACCGCTCGGCGCAGTTCGCGCTGATCGCGGCCCGCGAGGCCTGGGCGGACGCGGGCTTCACCGCCAAGGCCGGCGAGGACGAGACCATCGCCCCCGAGCGGCTCGGCTCGGTCATCGCCTCCGGCATCGGCGGCGTGATCACCCTGCTCGACCAGTACGACGTGCTGAAGGAGAAGGGCGTACGCCGCGTCTCCCCGCACACCGTTCCCATGCTCATGCCCAACGGCCCGGCGGCCAACGTCGGCCTGGAGGTCAACGCCCAGGCCGGTGTCCACACGCCGGTCTCCGCCTGCGCGTCCGGCGCGGAGGCGATCGGGTACGCCGTCGAGATGATCCGCACCGGCCGTGCCGACGTGGTCGTCGCCGGCGGCACGGAGGCGGCGATCCACCCGCTGCCCATCGCGGCCTTCGCCAACATGATGGCGATGTCCAAGAGCAACGACGAGCCGGAGAAGGCCTCGCGCCCCTACGACACCGGCCGTGACGGCTTCGTCCTCGGAGAGGGCGCGGGCGTCGTCATCCTGGAGTCGGCCGAGCACGCCGCCGCGCGCGGTGCGAAGGTCTACTGCGAGGTGCTGGGCCAGGGCCTGTCGGCCGACGCCCACCACATCGCGCAGCCCGAGCCCACCGGGCGGGGCATCGCCGCCGCGATGCAGAACCTGCTGGACTCCAGCGACCTCAAGCCGTCCGAGGTGGTCCACCTCAACGCACACGCCACATCGACGCCGCAGGGTGACATCGCGGAGATCAAGGCGCTGCGGAAGGTCCTGGGCGACGACCTGGACCATGTCGCGATCTCGGCGACGAAGTCGATGACGGGGCACCTCCTGGGTGGCGCGGGCGGTATCGAGACGGTGGCCACCGTGCTCGCCCTGCACCACCGGATCGCTCCGCCGACCATCAACGTCGACGACCTCGACGAGGCGATCGACGCGGACATCGTGCGCGGTGAGCCCCGGGTGCTGCCCGAGGGGCCGATCGCGGCGATCAACAACTCGTTCGGGTTCGGCGGGCACAACGTGGTGCTCGCGTTCCGGTCCGTGTAGCCCTGCCTTTACGGGTGAAGCCCGCTTCCCGGTCGTCGGGAGGCGGGCTTCACCCATGATCAGGCCCCTCCGGCTGTTGAGGAGCGGGGTCCGGGGCAGAGCCCCGGGTCACACGACCTGGTGCAGCCAGCGGACCGGCGCGCCCTCGCCCGCGTGGCGGAAGGACTCCAGCTCGTCGTCCCACGGCTTGCCCAGGAGGGAGGCGATCTCCGCCTCCAGATCGCTCTCGCCGCGCGTCGAGCGGGCCAGGGCCGCGCGCAGGCGGTCCTCGGGGATCAGGATGTCACCGTGCATGCCGGTGACGGCGTGGAAGATGCCGAGGCCCGGGGTGGAGCTGTAGCGCTCGCCCTCGGCCGTGGGGCACGGCTCGGCGGTCACCTCGAAGCGGAGCATGTCCCAGCCGCGCAGGGCGGAGGCGAGCTGCGACGCGGTGCCGGCGCGGCCCTTCCAGGAGAATTCGGACCGCCAGGTGCCGGGCGCGGCCGGCTGTCTGATCCAGTCCAGCTGGACCCGCACACCGAGGACGCCCGCCACTGCCCATTCGACGTGTGGGCACAGCGCGCGCGGTGCGGAGTGAACGTACAGGACTCCACGTGTCGTCACCGGAACCTCCCGTGTGGGACGAGGTACGCCTTCCCCAGCGGCCTCGCGCCCGCACCGCCTCTTTTCGGCCGGATCCCGAGGTTGTCATCAGTAAACAGCATCGGGAGTTAATCTCCTGAAAAGGGACAGTGTGTGACGTGACGTAATGTACCGGAGCCACCCGCCGTGACGAGGCCGGGAGCGGTGCCACTGGTTCGACGGGGAAAAGCTACCGTGCGCCGGGGCCGTCCGTGTGACGTACCGTCGGTCCGGGGCCCTTGATTCGCCGGCTTTCACCCGGCAGGGCGCGCACGCCCGCGACCTGGGGATCGTTGGCTTGCCGGGGGCATGACCAGAGGCATAAACCAGGGGTTGACCGGAGGGGAACGGCGAATGGCGGAGCAAGCGACACGCCCACGAATGCGTACCGTCGGCGCTGTGCTGGCGGCGCTCTCGTTCGTCGGCGTCGCCGCGCTGGCCGGATGCAGCGGGGAGAGTTCGGGTGACGGCGCGTCACGGAACGCGCCCGCCTCCGCCTCCTCCTCGCCCTCCGCGTCGTCGTCCCCCTCCCCCACCTCCGGCTGGAACCCGAGTCCGGGGTCCGTCGCCGCGGTCGGGGACTCCATCACCCGGGGCTTCGACGCCTGCTCGGTGCTGGCGGACTGCCCTGAGGTGTCCTGGGCGACCGGGAGCGACAGCCTGGTGCGGAGTCTCGCCGTGCGGCTGCTCGGTCCGGCGAAGGCCGCGGACCGCAGCTGGAACCACGCGGTGTCGGGCGCCCGGATGGCCCAGCTGCCGGAGCAGATGGCGCTGGCGGCGAAGGAGCGGCCGGAGCTGGTCACGGTGATGATGGGCGCGAACGACGCCTGCCGTGACTCGGTGCGGCTGATGACGCCCGTGGCGGACTTCCGGGCGTCGTTCGAGGCGTCGATGCGGCAGCTGCGGGCCGGGGCGCCCAAGGCGCAGGTGTACGTCTCCAGTGTGCCGGACCTGAAGCGGCTCTGGTCGACCGGGCGGCTCAACGAGTCCGGCAAGAAGATCTGGAGCCTCGGCATCTGCCAGTCCATGCTGGCGGACGCGGACGACCTGGGGCCCGCGGCCGTGGCGCGGCGGGACGCGGTGCAGGACCGGGTGGTGGCGTACAACGAGGTACTGCGGGACGTCTGCGTGAAGGACCGGCGCTGCCGGTACGACGGCGGTGCGGTCTTCGGTTTCCGCTTCACCGGGGCGCAGCTGAGCCCGTGGGACTGGTTCCACCCCAGTCGCGACGGCCAGGCCCGGCTGGCGGAGATCGCCCACCGCAACATCACGGCGGCCGAACCCCCCGCGTAGGGTCCGGCGGACGGCGCCCATCGCGCCGGCGACCCGGCGTACGGGCAGGCGTCCTCCCTCTTCCGAGGCCCCGGGCCGCTCCCTACAGGTGGCGCGAACCCGCTTCCCCCGTTCACCATGGGTGGCGTGATGTGCCGGTCCGCGACCGAGGGTGGTTGATCATGACGACAGTGGAGCGGAGACCCGCTACTCCGGCCGCCGAGGACGCCGCCCCGCTCGTTTCACCGGTCAATTCCCACAACGAGTGGGATCCGCTGGAGGAGATCATCGTCGGACGGCTCGACGACGCGACGATCCCTTCCAGCCATCCGGTGGTCTCCTGCAACATCCCGCCGTGGGCGGCCCGCTTCCAGGGACTCGCCGCCGGTCACAAATACCCGCGCCGGCTGATCGAGCCCGCGCAACAGGAGCTGGACGGCTTCGTCTCGCTGCTCCACTCGCTCGGCGTCACCGTCACCCGTCCGGACGCGGTCGACCACCGGCAGCGGTTCGCCACCCCCGACTGGTCCTCGCGGGGTTTCTGCAACACCTGCCCGCGCGACAGCATGCTGGTGATCGGCGACGAGATCATCGAGACCCCGATGGCGTGGCCGTGCCGGTACTTCGAGACGCACTCCTACCGCCGGATCCTGAAGGACTACTTCCGGCGCGGGGCCCGCTGGACCTCCGCGCCGAAGCCCCAGCTGACGGACGAGCTGTTCGAGAAGGATTTCCGTGCCCCCGGGTCCGATGAGCCCATGCGGTACATCCTCACCGAGTTCGAGCCGGTGTTCGACGCGGCGGATTTCGTCCGGGCCGGGCGCGATCTGTTCGTGACGCGCTCCAACGTCACCAACGGTATGGGCATCGAGTGGCTGCGCCGCCACCTGGGGCCCGGCTACCGCATCCACGAGATCGAGAGCCGCTGCCGGACGCCCATGCACATCGACACGACGTTCCTCGTGCTGGCGCCCGGCAAGGCGCTGGTCAACCCCGACTACGTCGACGTCGACCGGCTGCCCGCCGTCCTGGACTCCTGGGACATCCTGGTCGCCCCCGAGCCCGAGCCGGTCAGGGACCTCCTGCTCCGGACGACCTCGATGTGCGGCAAGTGGCTCAGCATGAACATCCTCATGGTCGACGAGAAGCGGGTCATCGCGGAGCGCCACCACACCGGGATGCTGCGCGCGCTCGAACGGTGGGGCTTCGAGCCGATCCCGTGCGACCTGATGCACTACGCGCCGTTCGGCGGCTCCTTCCACTGCGCGACGCTCGACGTGCGGCGGCGCGGCACGCTGGACTCCTACTTCGACTGATCCCCCGTGATCTCCACGGTGGGGGCGAAGGAGCCGGTGCCCCGGGTGCCGACAGTCTGCTCGCCGCTCGCGCGCGGGGTGACGGTGCCGGTGATCTCGACGGTGTCCAGGGTGCCGTGGGTGACCCCGTCCGGCAGGGAGGCCACATGGTCGGGGAAGACCAGCGCCGAGCCGCCGCCGAGCACCCGGGCGTCGCGGGCCGGCGCGGGGCCCGAGACTCCCTCGTAGAGCTTGAGGTTCCCTCGTGGAACTGCCCCGAGGCTCCCTCGCAGAGCTGCCGTCCTCTCAGCGCGCCAGGCCCAGCGTGACGCCGAGGCCGACCAGGACCGAGCCGATGGACCGGTTCAGCGCCTTCTGGCGGCGGAGCATCGCGCCGCGCAGCCGGGAGTGCGAGAAGAAGAGCGCGACCAGCGCGAACCAGCCGAGATGCGCCACCGACATGAACAGCCCGTACCCCGCCTGCTGCCACAGGGCGGTCTCCGGGCCGACGACCTGGGTGAAGGTCGCGACGACGAACAGGGTCGTCTTCGGGTTGAGCGCGTTGGTCAGGAAGCCGCTGCGCAGCGCCCCGAAGCGGGTGAGCCCCGGCCGGTCCGTCAGGTCGACGTCGAGGTCGGCGCGGGCCATGAAGGTGCGTACGCCGATGTAGATCAGGTAGGCCGCACCGGCCAGCTTCACCGCGGTGAACAGGGCGGTGGAGGAGGCGATGAGCAGCCCGACGCCGAGCATCGTGTACGTGACGTGGACCAGGACGCCGGCCGCGACCCCGGCGGCCGCGAGGACGCCGGTGGTGCGCCCGTACAGATAGCTGTTGCGGACGACCATGGCGAAGTCGGCGCCCGGGCTGATGACGGCGAGGACGGTGATGGCGGCGACCGCCAGCAGCTCGGTCACGCGGCCCACTCCTTCGGGGCGGCCGTGTCACCGCTGCCTTGCGGGTCGACCAGGTCGCGGGCGAGGAGGGTGGCCCCGGCGACCGCTCCCGGCATCAGGAACACCGCGACGAACGGGACCAGGAACGAGAGGGCGAGCGGGACGCCGAAGCCGAGCACCAGCAGCCGGCGGCGGCGCAGCAGGCCGAGCCGCTTCTTCAGGACCAGCCCCCGGCGCTGGAGGGCCACGCCGGTCAGCTCCTCGGCCAGGAAGTAGCCGGAGACGCAGATGCCGATCGCCGGGACGACGGTCTGGCCGACGACCGGGATGAAGCCGCAGGCGAAGAGGGCGATCCCGAAGAGGGCGACGCGCAGCAGGATGCGTACGGAGTCCCGGGCGGAGATCCACAGTTCGCGCCAGAGCGGCAGCCCGGACTCGTGGACCTCGCCGCCCTCCCCGCGCTCGACCTCCTCGGAGAGCGACTCGTAGAACGGCTGGCCGACCAGGAGGGTGACGGCGGTGAAGGTGATGACCGCGAGGAAGAGGCCGAAGACGAAGACGAGCGCGGTCAGCGTGGTGCGGAGCAGGCCGGTCCAGGGCGAGGCCCAGTCGTCGGCGAAGGGGGTGGCCCAGGCGACGAAGTCGTCGGCGCCGTAACCGAGTCCGACCAGGGCGCCGGCGTACACGACGAGGGTGATCAGTCCGGGCAGCAGTCCGAAGCCGAACCACCGGCCGTGCCCGATGACCCAGCGCTGCCCCTTCACCAAGTAGCCGAAGCCTGCCCCGAGATCGTTCATGGCGTCAGCGTACTGGCGTGCGGAAAGCGGCGAGGACCGCACCCCGGGGCGGGGTGCGGTCCTCATGCCGAGGCTGTGCCGTCAGGCGACGGAGAGCTCGACCTTGATGTTGCCGCGGGTCGCGTTCGAGTACGGGCAGACCTGGTGGGCCTTCTCGATGAGCGACTGGGCGGTGGCGGCGTCGACGTTGGGGATGGTCGCGCTGATCGCGACCTCCAGGCCGAAGCCGCCGGCCTCGGTCTTGCCGATGGAGACCGAGGCGGTGACCGTGGAGCCGGAGATGTCGGCCTTCTCCTGGCGGGCGACGACGCCCAGCGCACCCTGGAAGCAGGCGCTGTAGCCCGCCGCGAAGAGCTGCTCGGGGTTGGTGCCCGCGCCGCTGCCGCCCAGGGCCTTCGGCGGGTTGACGACGACGTCGAGCTGGCCGTCGTCCGAGGAGACGCGGCCGTCACGGCCGTTCTCGGCGACGGCGACGGCGGTGTAGGCGACGTCTATCTTCTGCATGGTCATGATGTGAGGATTCCTCCTGTTGGTGCGCCGCGACTCGCGCCCACGATCGCGACGGCCTGGGGTTGAGCCTAATGGGTGCCCCTCCCCGGCCGTGCGTGGGTCATGCGTGACTCAGGCGAGGGAAACGATCATCTTTCCCGTGTTCTCGCCGCGCAGGAGCCCGACGAACGCGTCGTAGCCGTTCTCGATGCCCTCGACCGTCGTCTCGCGGTACTTCAGCTCGCCGGAGGCCAGCCAGCCGGCGACCTCCTCGACGAACTTCGGCTGGAGGTCGGCGTGGTCGCCGACGAGCATGCCCTGCAGGCGCAGCCGCTTGCCGATGATCAGGGCCATGTTGCGCGGGCCGGGGCTCGGCTCCGTCGCGTTGTACTGCGCGATCATGCCGCAGATGGTGGCGCGGCCGTGCACGTTGAGCGCGCCGATGGCGGCTTCGAGGTGGTCGCCGCCGACGTTGTCGAAGTAGACGTCGATGCCGTCCGGGGCGGCTTCCTTGAGCTGGTCGCGGACCGGCCCGTTCTTGTAGTTGAACGCGGCGTCGAAGCCGTACTCCTCGGTGAGGAGCTTGACCTTCTCGTCGGAGCCCGCGGAGCCGATGACCCGGGAGGCGCCCTTGAGCCTGGCCAGCTGGCCGACCTGGCTGCCCACGGCGCCGGCGGCGCCGGAGACGAAGACCGCGTCGCCCTCCTTGAAGGAGGCGACGTCGAACAGGCCCGCGTAGGCGGTGAGCCCGGTCATGCCGAGCACGCCGAGGTAGGCGGAGAGCGGGGCGAGGTCGGGGTCGACCTTCACCGCGTGCTTCGCCGGCACGTCGGCGATCTCGCGCCAGCCGAGGCCGTGCAGGACGTGGTCGCCGACGGCGAAGCCCCCGGCGTTCGAGGCGATGACCTCGCCGACCGCGCCGCCGTCCATGGGGTGGTCGAGCTTGAAGGGCGGGGTGTACGACTTCACGTCGTTCATCCGGCCCCGCATGTACGGGTCGACGGAGAAGAACTTGTTGCGGACGAGGATGCGGCCTTCGGCCGGAGCGGCCACCGCGGTCTCACGCAGCGCGAAATCCTCGGACCTGGGCCAGCCGTGGGGGCGGGCGACGAGGTGCCATTCGCGGCTGGACGTGGGAAGTGCTGCAGACATGGGCTCGGGTTCTCCTCAATGTCCTACGGGGGAAGCCTCACAGGAAAGCTTCATGACATGAAACAACCGTGCACTTGAATATTTCATATTGTCAAGTAAATCGGTACGCTGGTCTCCATGGCCACCCGCACAGACCCCCTGACCCTCGAGGTCGTCGAGCTCATCGGCACCGTCGTGGCGCGCTACCACGAGGAGTACGACCGGGCCGCCGCCGAGCACTCCCTCACCGGGGCGCAGGCGCGGGTCCTCGGCCTGCTCGCGCTGGACCCGACCCCGATGCGGAAGATCGCCGTCAAGCTGAAGTGCGAACCGTCGAACGTGACCGGCATCGTCGACCGCCTGGAGACCCGCGGCCTGGTCGAACGCCGGGCGGACCCGGTCGACCGCCGCGTGAAGCTGGCCGCCGCGACGGGGGCGGGCCGGCGGATGGCCCGGGAGCTGCGCGACTCGCTGAACTTCGCCCGGGAGCCGCTGGCCGAGCTCTCGGACGCGGAGCGGACCGTCCTGCGGGATCTGCTGCGGCGGATGCTGGGCGAGGGCGCGGAGGGCTAGAAGTTCCTGCGCGCGGAGGGCTGGAAGCTCCCTCTCACGTTCGCACGTGCCCCCTACCGGCACCACCAGAGGAACGGAGTGCAGGTCGGCGACGGTGTCGGAGAGGGCGTGGGCGTCGGGTCCTCGGCCGGGTCGCCCGGTGGGGGCGGACGCGCCGGTACGGTCGGCGGCTCCTCCGGGTCCCCCGGCTGCACCGGGCCCGGCGGGTCGGCGGGCGGGCTGTCCGAGGCGTCCGGGGGCGAGCCGGGTGTGGTGGTCGCGTCGTCCGGGTCCGGCTCCGGGGACGCCGTGGGCGGGGTCGTCGCGGCGTCGGGGGCGGGTGACTCCACCGGGCCGGCCGCCGGGGCACTGCCCGACGGCGACGGATCACCGGGCCTGCCCCGCCCGGTCGTGACCGGGCCCGGATCCTGCGGCGCCCCGCCGGAGAGGGAGTCCGGGACGGGCTGCTCGTCGGGGCCGCGCGGCGCGTCCTGGACGAAGTCGGCTGCGGTGTCGTCCCGGCCCGGCTCCAGGGCCAGCTCCGCCAGACTCAGCGCGCCCGCCGCGAGGACCAGTCCGCCCACGGCGAGCAGCGCCGTACGGCCGCGTCTGCGGTGGCCGCCCCGCGCACGCCGGCGGGAACGGGCGGCAGGGGCGGGCGCGGCGGCTCCGTCAGGGGCGTCCTGCGCGTGGCCCACGGGCATCGGCGCGGGCACCGCGAAGGGGCCCAGCGCCTCGGCGGGAGTCCCGCACCCGGCGCAGGCCAGGGCTCCGTTGAGATGCCGTCGGCACGGGTCGCAGTAATCCATGGCGCCCGCAGAGTAGACGTGCGCAGATCAACAGAGGAAGCGGACCAGGTGAGGATCCTGTGAGGAACACCGGATTCCGCGAAGGTCCGTCCGATACGCCTGACCTGCGGGAGGATGGGCGGCATGACCGCTCCCACCCCCTTCGGTCCCCGCGAATTCCAGCTCGTCCTGCTCCGCCGGATGGCCGACCACCAGCCGGATCTGGTCGAAGAGGCACGGCAGGAGCTGAGCGCCTCGCTCGCCGACACACGGGAGGCCAACCGCCGCTGGCAGGCCATGGTCCGCGCACCCCGGGGGCGGGGGTCGCTACGGCGCTACCGCTCGGTGCTCGGTGAGCCGGAGCTGACGCTGAGGCGCCGGGTGGGCGACCTGGAGTGCCAGGCGCTGCTCTGGCCGGTGCCGCTCTGGCCGGACCTGCGGTTCGAGGTGATGGCCGCGCCGGGCGGGGCCGTGTGGAACGAGTGGCTCGTCCGGGCGCCGGGGGCGGCGGCCCCCGAGCTCACCTCCGTACCCTCGCTCCGTCCCTGGTCGTGCACCGTCGACGAGGTGGCCCGGGCCTTCCCCCCGGCGCGGCCGATGGAGGGCAGCGCGCCGACCAGGTGGGCGCTGGCCCTCACCGACCCGGGTAGCGGGGAGGCGTACGTCGCCGAGTTCACCTGGGGGCTGTTCCAGCGGCTGCTGCCCGGCTGAGGGTTGCCGTCAGCTGGCGGGCCGTCAGCTCCCGACCCTCGTACGGCGCATCCCAGCGCGCGCGCCCCGGCGGGGAACGCGACGATGCGATGAGAGGCCGGCTGCCGCCGGTACCCCCATCCGTGCTCTCGGGAGAACCTGCCGTGACCGTCAGCCTTGAGCAGTTGCAGCGTTGCCACATCGCCGTCGATCTCGGGGCCGCGAGGACCCGTGTGTACGTCAAGGGGCTCGGGCTCGTCGTCGACGAACCGAGCGTCGCCGCCGTCAACACCCGTACCGGATCGCTCATCGCGGTCGGCGTGCTCGCCGAGCAGATGACCGGCCGCACTCCCGAATACATCCGGGTGGTCCGCCCGGTCTCCGGCGGAACCGTCGTCGACATCGAGATGGCCCAGCGGATGCTGCGCCACCTGCTCGGCGACAAGCTCCGCCGTCAGTTGCGCCGCAAGCCCCGGCTGCGCGCCGCCGCCTGCACCCCGCACGAGGCCGATCCGCTGGCCCAGCGCGCCACGGTGGAGACCCTCGTCGGGCTCGGCGCCCGGCGGGTCGAGCTGGTGGACACGCTGATCGCGGCGGCCGTGGGCTGCGGCCTGCCGGTCGAGCAGCCGACCGCCACCATGATCATGGCGTGCGGTGCGGCCACCACACAGATCGCCGTTCTCTCCCTGGGCTCGATCGTGACGGCCGTCCGGATGCCGGTCGGCGGCAACGCCATCGACGAAGCGGTGATCCAGCACCTGCGCCAGCACCACGAGCTGATGCTGCCGAGCCAGTCCGTGCGCCCGCTGCAGCTGGCGCTGCACGGCAACGGCCTCCAGCTGACCGGACCCGCTCTGACCGAGATCCACGGCCGGGACGTGGCGACCGGCCTGGCCCGCTCGGTGCAGGTCGACACCGCCGCCGTACGGCAGGCCATCCACACCCCGCTCACCGCCGTCCTCGACGGCGTGGGCAAGGTGCTGCGCGAGTGCCCGCCCGACCTGGTCGCCGACCTCGCGGACCGCGGGATCATGATGGTGGGCGGCAGCGCGCTGCTGCCGGGACTCGACGAGATGCTCCGCGACGCGACCGGCATGCCGGTGCACATCGCCGACCGCCCCGACGTCTGCTCGGTGCTCGGCCTCGGCGCGATGCTGGACGGCAAGATCCAGCCGATGGTCCTCAACCCTCTGGCGGGTTAGGGGGTGCCTTGACCTCCGTCGGCCGTCTGCCCCTCCTCCTGGAGGCCCTCCTCAGCATCGGCAGCGACCTCGGGCTCCGGGCCACCCTCCAGCAGATCGTGGACACCGCGACCACCCTGACCGGGGCCCGCTACGGCGCCCTCGGCGTGCTGGAACCCGACCAGGACCGGACCGAGGCGCTGTACACCACCGGGATGACCGAGGCGGAGCGGCGGAGCGTCGGTCACCTCCTCCCGGAGCGCCGCGCCGGGCTCCCGTCCGATGGCGGCGGCCGGGAGGCGGGCGGGCTGTCCGCCCCGGCCTTCCTCACCGCCCCGATCCAGGTGCACACCGAGCTCTTCGGCCACCTCTGCCTGGCGGAGAAGAGTTCCGGCCCGTTCTCCGAGACGGACCGGGCCCTTCTGCACGTCCTCGCCTCCCAGGCGGGCATCGCCATCGGCAACGCACGGCTCTACGAGAGCGCCCGGCAGCGCGAGCGGTGGATCGAGGGGGCGGCCGCCGTCACCACAGCCCTGCTGACCGGCACCGACGCGGCCGACGCCCTGATGACCGTGGCCGAAAGTGCCCGGGCGCTGGCCGGCGCCTCGGCCGGGGTGATCCTCCAGCCCACCGAGGCGGGTGGGATGGAAATCGTGACCGCCTCCACCCTCGACGACCCGGCGGGCATCGTCGGCACGACCATCGCCCCCGGCTCCCCCGTCCTGGCCCAACTGCTCGGCGGCGAGCCGGTCTTCATCGACGACTCCGCCACCGACCCCCGCATGACCACCGACGTACGGTCCCGGTTCGGGCCCAGCATGATGCTGCCGCTGCAGAGCGGCGGCCGGCTCATCGGCACCCTCGCCCTGCCCCGGCGGCGCGGCGAACCCCCGTACACGGCGGTCGACCGGCTGCTCGCGACCCAGTTCGCCTCGCAGGCCGCCCTGGCGCTGGTGATGGCAGACGCGCAGGCGGACCGGGAGCAGCTCGCTGTGTACGAGGACCGCGACCGGATCGCCCGTGACCTGCACGATCTGGTGGTCCAGCGGCTCTTCGCCACGGAGATGATGCTGGAGTCGACGCGTCGGCGGGCGACGAGGGAGGGGGCGGGCGAGGGATCGGGCGAGCAGGCGGGCGAGGGATCGGGCGGGAAGGCCGGCGAGGGGGCGGGCGAGAAGGAGGCCGGTGAGCTGCTCGGCCGGGCCGTGGACGAGCTGGACTCCACCATCCAGGAGGTCCGCACCGCGATCTTCGCCCTCCAGCAGCCGCCCACCGAGGCCCCGAGCACGTTCCGGGGCCGGGTCCTGCGGGAGACCGGGGGCGCGGCGGCCCTGCTCGGGTTTCCGCCGTCGGTGCACTTCACGGGAGCGGTGGACGCGCTGGTGGGCGAGGAGACGGGCCGGGAGCTGCTGGCCGCGCTGCGCGGGGCGCTGGCCGCCGCGCACCGCAGGCCCGGGGTCTCGGCGATCGACGTGGGGGTGGACGCGACGGCCCGGCTGCCCGACGGGCGGAGCGCGGTGCGTCTGGTGGTGGCCGATGACGGACGGGACGAGGAGGACGGCCGGTCGACGACGGTGACCTGGCAGGCGCCGCTGTGATGCGGGGAGCAGGCGCCTCTGTGATGGGGAGCAGGCGCCGTCAGTGCTTCGGGGCCGCCCGCAGCGCGATCCGGGTGGTGGAGTGAGCCACCCCCGCCTCCCGTTTCAGCCGCCGCAGCAGCGAGTCCAGCGCCACCGGGTCGGCCGCCGCGGCGCGGATCAGGTAGTCGTGGCCGCCCGTCACGTGCACCACCTCCGTGATCCCGGGCAGCATCAGCACCGAGCGCTCGAACTCCTCGTTCGTCGTGTCGAGCCGCAGCGTCACATCGATGAAGACGACCAGGCCCGAACGGGTGTCGGCGGCCGGGTCGACGATGACGGTGAAGCCGCGGATCACCCCGTCCCGGCGCATGCGGCGGACCCGGTCGCCCGCCGCGTTGGCGCTGAGCCCCACGCGTACGCCCAGATCCCGGTACGAGATCCGGGCGTCCTCCTGGAGAATGCCGAGGATTTCCCTGTCCAGCCGATCCATACCGTGATTGTCCCAGCTTGCGGCGATATCGGCTGAGGGAGACCGGGAAGAGCCGCAGGATCCCTTCGTCGCCCGGTCGGCGCAGTCCGGCGGGCCGTGCGCTCCCCCGCGGCCTTGACTTTCCGTGTGGATACCGCCGTCAAGCAGTTGTCCGAGCCTCCGGACGCCCCCGCCCCGGTGGCCGCCGCGGCGTACCGCAACCTCGTCATGGCGACGATCGGCTTCGCCCTCACCTTCTGGGCGTGGAACCTGATCGCGCCGATGTCCGGCGACTACAAGGACCGGCTCGGGCTCAGCTCGTTCCAGCAGTCGTTCCTGGTGGCCGTGCCGGTGCTCGTCGGGTCGCTCGGCCGGATCCCGGTGGGCGCGCTGACCGACAAGTACGGCGCGAAGCTGATGTTCCCCGTGGTGTCGGCGCTGACGGTCGTGCCGGTGCTGCTGCTGATCCCGGCGAAGAACTCGTACGGCGCCATGATCGCCGCCGGCTTCCTGCTGGGGCTCGGCGGCACCACGTTCGCGATCGGTGTCCCGCTGGTCAACTCGTGGTTCCCGCCCGCCAAGCGGGGGTTCGCACTGGGCGTGTTCGGGATGGGCATGGGCGGGGTCGCGCTCTCCGGCTACTTCACCCCTCGCATCGCCGAGCACGGCGACAACCTGCCCTTCCTCGTCATGGCGGGCGCACTGATCGTGTTCGCACTGCTCGCCGCCGTCCTGGTCAGCGACCATCCCGGCCGGAAGGTTCCCACGGATACCTTGGTGCACCGGCTGGGCGAGGCCGGGAAGCTGCGGGTGACCTGGGAGCTGTCGGCGCTGTACGCGATCGGCTTCGGCGGGATCGTGGCGTTCGGGGTCTATCTGCCGACGTACCTGAAGACCTGGTACGACATGTCACCGACCGAGGCGGGCACCAAGGCGGCCGGATTCGCGCTGGTCACGGTCGTCTTCCGGCCGATCGGCGGCTGGCTCTCGGACCGGATCCACCCGGCGCTCGTCACCTCGGGCGCGCTGCTGGCGGCGGCCCTGATGGCGGTCGTCCAGGCCTTCGAGCCGCCGCTGAACCCGGTCGGCACGATCGCGCTGCTGGCCATGGCGGCCGGGCTCGGCACCGCGAGCGGCAGCGTGTTCGCCCTGGTCTCGCAGGTGACCCCGCAGCCGAAGGCGGGCAGTGTGACGGGCATCGTCGGCGCGATGGGAGGGCTCGGCGGTTTCGTGCCGCCGCTGGTGATGGGGGCGATCTACAGCGCCAAGGACTCGTACGCCATCGGGTTCATGCTCCTGTCCGATCTGGCGCTGGCGGGGTGCGTGTACGCGTACGGGCGGATGCGGAACATCCAGCGCGACGGGTGAGGTCCTCGGGCAGGGAAGAACGGCCGCGCCCGCCGGAACGCGGCCGTTCGTGTGCGGACCCCGGTGGGCGCTATCGGCGTTGCTGTTCGAAGCGGTCCGCCCCAGTACGCGGTCCGGTCCAGTACGCGGTCCGCCCCAGTACGCGGTCCGCCCCAGTACGGCGCCGTCCGCGCGGCCCAGGGTGGGGTGGTGTTGCCGGAGACGGCCCCGGTCGTCGAGGTGGCCGGGGGGTGGCCGAGGGGCCCAGACCGGACCGCTGGCTCCTGCGCAGTCGCCCTGGGGTGACGCCGGCCTCATCGGCTTCCGAGTCCCGGCGAAGCCCGCGCCGACCCCCTAGGCTTCCCGGCGTGACCCTCCTCCTTCCCCCGCTCCAGTCCCCCACCGGCCCGGCAGCCTCCCGGGAGGCCGTCCGCTTCGGTGCTCTCACCCTGACCTACGGCGAACTGGCCGAGGCCTCCACCGCCCTCGCCGCCCGGATCGCGGACGCGGGCCGGGTCGCCGTCTGGGCCACCCCGACGCCGGAGACGGTGATCGCGGTGGTGGCGGCGCTGCGGGCCGGCGTGCCGGCCGTACCGCTCAACCCCCGTACGGGCGAAGCCGAGTTGGCGCACATCCTGGCCGACAGCGAGCCCACCGCCGTCCTGGCGGGCCCGGACGACGAGCTGCCCCCGGCACTGGAGAAGCTGCGGCGGGTGACGGTCGACGCCCGGGCGGTGGCCGAAGCCCCGCAGGGGTACGGGCCGGGCGAGGCGGCCGCCGAGGCCCCCGCCCTGATCGTCTACACCTCCGGCACCACCGGCCCGCCCAAGGGGGCCGTTCTGCCCCGCCGGGCCATCGCCGCGTCCCTGGACGCGCTGGAGGGCGCCTGGGGGTGGACCGGCGACGACGTCCTGGTCCACGCGTTGCCGCTGTTCCACGTCCACGGCTTGATCCTGGGCGTCCTCGGCCCGTTGCGCCGGGGCGGCTCCCTGCGCCACCTGGGGAAGTTCTCCGCCGAGGGCGTGGCCCGTGAGCTGGGGTCCGGGGGCACGATGCTGTTCGGCGTACCGACGATGTACCACCGGCTGGCCGAGGTGCTGGACGCTCCGGCGGGCGACGGGGAGCGGAACGCCCCGGCGGGCGGCGCCGAACGGGACGCGCTCGCCGGGGCGCTGGCGGGGGCGCGGCTGCTGGTCTCCGGTTCGGCCGCGCTTCCCGTGCACGACCACGAGCGCATCGCGGCGGCGACCGGGCGGCGCGTGATCGAGCGGTACGGGATGACGGAGACCCTGATGAACACGGGGATCCGGGCGGACGGCGTACCGCGCCCGGGCACGGTCGGCCCGCCGCTCGCCGGGGTGGAGCTGCGCCTGGTGGAGGAGGACGGCACGGTGCTGGAGGGGCCGCAGGCGATCGGCGAGATCCAGCTGCGCGGCCCGAACCTCTTCACCGGCTACCTGAACCGGCCCGACGCCACGGCCGCCGCGCACACGGCGGACGGCTGGTTCCGTACGGGCGACGTGGGCACGGTGGACGAGGACGGGTACGTCGCGATCATCGGGCGCAAGGCCACCGACCTGATCAAGAGCGGCGGCTACAAGATCGGCGCGGGCGAGATCGAGAACGTGCTCCTCGGCCACCCCGGCGTCCGGGAGGCGGCCGTGACCGGTGAGGAGGACCCGGACCTGGGCGAGCGGGTCGTGGCGTGGGTGGTCGCGGCCGACCCGGACTCGCCACCCCTCGCCGAAGAGTTGGCGGACCATGTGGCGGCGCAGCTGGCCCCGCACAAGCGCCCGCGCACGGTGCACTTCCTGGACGCGCTGCCCCGCAACGACCTGGGCAAGATCGTGAAGAGGTCGCTCCATGCCCGCTGAGCCTTCGGCCCGGATGACGGCCCGGGAGGTGATCGCGCTGCTCACGGGCGGCACGGCCTTCACCGAGCACCTCCCGCCGCCACGCGCCCTGCCGCCGGACGGCCCGCTCGGCTGGGCGGGGTACGACGCGGCGCGGGAGCGGGCGACGGAGCGGACGGGCGAGGACGAGTCCGTGGTGTACGGCACCGGGGTCGTCGGCGAGCGGGAGTGCGTACTCCTCTCCTTCGAATTCGGCTTCCTGGGAGGCTCGTTGGGGCAGCTGACGGGTGACCGCCTGGAGGCCGCGTACGGGCTGGCACTGTCCCGGCGCCTCCCGCTGCTCGCGCTCGTCGCCACGGGTGGCAGCCGGATGCAGGAGGGCATGGTCGCGCTCACCCAGCTCCAGCGGGTGGCGGCCGCCTCCACCCGGCTGCGGGCGGCGGGGCTCCCGCAGATCGCCGTGGTCCGCGACCCCACGACCGGCGGCGGCTGGGCGACGGTGGGGGCGGGCGCGGACGTGGTGCTGGCCCTGCCGGGCGCCCAGGTCGGGTTCGCCGGGTCCCGGGTGCGGCCGCCGGACGCGGACCCGTACGCGTACGGCGCCGAGGGCCAGTCCGCCGCGGGCCAGGTGGACGCGGTGGTCCCGGCCCGGGAGCTGCCGGGCACGGTGGGGCTGTGGCTGCGGGCGCTGGGGGCGCCGGGCGGGAGGACGCCAGGCATGGGCGAGGGGACGCGGGGCACGGGCGGCGGGACCGGCTCCGCCGAACCGCACGACGCCCCGCCTGCCGCGCCCCCGTCGCGGGCCGAGGCGCGTGAGGTGCCCCGGGCCGGGGCCGCCTCCGAGGACGGGCCCGCTGCCGCACCCCTCCCCCGTGCCCAGCCGCCCACCGCTTCCGGGCTGCCGGCGACCGGGCGGGAGGCGGTGGAGCGGGCCCGTTCCGCGCAACGGCCGCGCGCGGAGGCGTATCTGGCCGACTACTTCGCCGTACGGCTCCCCCTCCACGGGGACAGGTGCGGCGGTACGGATCCCGGGCTGCTGACCGGCTTCGGGCTGCGCGCCGACGGGCAGCCGGTCGCGTACGTCGCCCAGTGCGGGACCCCGACCCGCCCGGCCGGGTACCGGGCGGCGGCCCGCACGATCCGGCTCGCGGACCGGCTCGGCGTCCCCGTCCTCACCCTGGTCGACACCCCGGGCGCCGCCAACGACGCGGAGGCGGAAAGGGCGGGCGCGGGCGCGGCCATCGCCGACACCTTCTCGGCGATCGCGGCGGCCCGGGTCCCGGTGACGACGCTGGTGATCGGCGAGGGCGGCTCGGGCGGTGCGCTGGCCCTCGCAGCACCGGGCAACACCCATGTCACGGCGGACAGTTATTTTTCCGTCATCGCCCCCGAGCTGGCGGCGGCGATCCTCAAGCGGCCTCCAAAGGAGACGGGCGCCACCGCCGACCAGCTCCACCTTCGGCCGCAGGACCTGGTGGAACTGGGCATCGCCCGCTCCATCGTGACGTAGGAAGCGCAGGCACTCATCCTGACGGGGGCACCGCCTTCCGCACCAGCGAGTCCCAGAGGGCGATGGCCTGGTCCACGGTGGAGGTGAGGCGCTCCAGGGGCACGCCGTCGCGTGCCTCGACGGAGAGCCCGTGGAGGATGGTCGCGTAGAAGGCGGCGACGTGGCGGACGTCGGTGTCGATCCCCAACTCCCCTTCCTCGACAGCCCGTTCCAACCGCGCCTCCAGCTCCGCGACCGCCGCCCTGCGACACCCGGCCAGATGTTCGGCGACCTCCCTGTTCTGCTGGGAGCAGTTGGTGGCCGCGAGGACGATCATGCAGCCGCTGGGGGTGCCCGGGTCGGCGAAGATGGCGATGTTGCCGCGCAGCATGGCCTCGACGGCACCCCGGGCCGTCGGCTCCTCGCGCAGGGCGCGGCCGGTCGACGACCCCGCGGTGGCTCCGTAGAGGGCCACGGCCTCCCGGAACAACCTTTCCTTCGAGCCGAAGGTGTTGTAGAGGCTGGCGGAGTTGATGCCCATGGCGGCCGTCAGATCGGTGAGCTTGGCGCCCTCGTACCCGTACTCCCAGAACGTCTCCATCGCACCGCGCAGCGCCGCTCCCCGGTCGAACGCACGCGGCCGCCCTCTTTCGGCCATCTCCGCCTCCTCCCAGGGGGGTTGCCTCTTGCCCGCCCCACCTGTTTAGTATTTCTGGATCGTCCGACCTAAAAATAGCTCAACGCGGCAGCGGAAGGAACAACATGTCTCAGTTAGCGGGCAAAGTGGCGCTGGTGACCGGAGGAAGCCGGGGCATAGGCGCCGCGATCGCCCTCCGCCTGGCCGAGGAGGGCGCCGACGTGGCGCTGACCTATGTGAGCGCGGCCGACAAGGCGAAGGAAGTCGTGGCGGCGGTCGAGGCGTCGGGGCCCAAGGGCCTGGCCATCCAGGCGGACAGCGCGGACCCGGAGGCCGTCGTGCGCTCGGTCGAGGAGGCGGCGGGCGCGTTCGGGCGCCTGGACATCCTGGTGAACAACGCCGGGATCTTCTCCTACGGCCCGATCGAGGACGTGACACCGGCGGAGATCGACCGCATGCTCGCCGTCCATGTGCGGGCCGTCTTCCTCGCCACCCAGGCCGCCGTCCCCCACATGGGGCAGGGCGGCCGCGTCATCAGCATCGGGAGCTGCTGGGGCACCCGCGTACCCGTGCCGAACGTGACGCTGTACGCGATGAGCAAGTCGGCGCTGACCGGCTTCACCAAGGGCGTCGCTCACGACCTGGCGCCCAAGGGGATCACGGCGAACATCGTGGACCCCGGCCCCACGGTCACCGACATGAACCCGGAGGGTACGGAGGTGGCGGAGGCGGAGCGCCTGAGGACGGCCGCGAAGGTGATGGGCACCGGCGCCGACATCGCGGGGGCCGTGGCCTTCCTGGCGGGCCCGGACGCCCGGTGGATCACCGGCACCTCGCTGGCGGTGGACGGCGGGTACACGGCCTGACGGTCGTACGCGGACCTGATGGCGCGGTCCGTGCGCTGCGGCGTCGGGTCCCGACGCCGTGGCGGGCGAGGCTCTACGGGATCGGGCCCCGACGCCGCGGAGGAAAGGGCCCTACGGCTGCGGGTCCCGGGCATCGTAGCGGGCGAAGCCGCGCCACTTCAGGGCGAGCAGGGAGACGGCGACGACACAGGCGGCGCCTCCGCCGACGACGGCCACGGCGGGCGAGGTGAGGTCGGCGACCGAACCGGCCAGGAAGTCGCCGAGCCGGGGCCCTCCCGCGACGACGACGATGAAGACGCCCTGGAGCCGGCCGCGCATCTCGTCGGGGACGGCCGCCTGGAGCATGGTGTTGCGGAACACCATGGACACGGTGTCGGCGCACCCGGCGAGGGCGAGGAAGAGCAGCCCGAGCCAGAGGTGCCGGGTGAGCCCGAAGACGGCGATGGCGGCGCCCCAGCTGCCGACGGCCAGCAGGACGGCGAGGCCGTGCAGCCGGATGCGGCCGAGCCAGCCGGAGAAGACCCCGCCGAGGAGCGCCCCGAGCGCGGGGGCGGCGACGAGCATGCCGGTGGTCCGGGCGTCACCTCCGTACCAGAGAATCGCGACGACCGGGAAGAGTGCCCGGGGGTGGGCGAGGACCATGGCGCACAGGTCGGTCAGGAAGGTCATCCGGAGGTTGGGCCGGCCCGCCAGGAACCGCAGCCCGTCCAGTACGGAGGCCCGTTTGCGCGCCCCTTCCTCCCGGTCGGGCAGCATCGGGGGCAGCCGCCACATCGCGTAGAGGGAGGCGGTGAAGGTGAGGGCGTCGACGGTGTACGCGGCGCGGTACCCCCACCAGCCGACGATCAGCCCGCCCAGCATCGGTCCGACGAGGGCGCCCGTCGTACTGGTCATGGAGCTCAACGCGTTGGCGGCGGGCAGCTGTTCCGGCGGCAGCAGCCGGGCGACCATCGAGGAACGGGCCGGGGCGTTGAGGGCGAAGCAGACGGCCTGGAGGGCGACGATCGCGTACAGCAGGCCGATGTTCTCGATGCCCGCGAAGGTCGCGGCCATCAGGACGAGGGCCAGGGAGAACGAACCGGCGGCGCTGAACAGGCCGAGCTTGCGCCGGTCGACGGTGTCGGCGACGGCTCCGCCGTAGAGCCCGAACACCACGAGCGGCACGAGCGAACAGAACCCGATGAGCCCCACGGAGAACGCGGACCCGGTGATGCCGTAGACCTGGAGCGACACGGCGAGGGCCGTCATGCCCTGCCCGATCCAGGACACGGTGTTGCCGAACCAGAGCCGCCGGTAGTCGGGCGAGGACCGCAGCGGGGTGAGGTCGGCGAATATCCGGGTGCGGTGGACGGGCGGCTCGGTCGTTTCGGTCACAGGGAATGGTAGTCACGAGCGGTTCCCGACGGTCCTGGCGGCCACCGGAGCAGGCGGGGAGACCATCGGGAAGGGCGCGTGGTGGGGCGAGAAAGGCTGTGCGATGGGGATCGGGTCCGCCCGACCAACGGCACTCGAACGGAGACGACTGTGCGGTACGCCCCGGCACCACGATCTGCTCGGCACATCCGGATGTCCGCGGCCCTCCGCGGCCTCAAGCGCGCGGCAGCGTATCGGGGCTCGCTCCCTACCCGGTCTCTACGATGCCTGCATGAAGCATGGAACCGCCCTGGACCGCTGGGAACAGCGCACGCGTACCCCGCTGCTGGTACTGGCCGTGGTGTTCGCCGCCGCCTACGCCCTTCCCGTCCTCGCCCCGGACGCACCGGCTTGGGCACGCACCGCGTGCTGGGCTGCCGAGTGGGCGGTATGGGTGACCTTCGCCGTCGACTACATGACGCGACTGCTGCTCGCTACCGGCAAGTGGGCCTTCGTCCGCAGCCATCCGCTGGACCTGCTGGCGGTGGTCCTGCCGCTCGTCCAACCGCTGCGGCTGCTGCGGCTGCTGTCCACACTGCTGCTGGTGGGCCGACGAGCCAGTCAGGCTCCGCAGGTCACGATGACCGTTTATGTCGCGGGGTCCGTCGTCGGACTCATGATGTTCGGTTCGCTCGCGGTGCTGCAGGTGGAACGGGATGCGCCGAGCGGCAACATCCGCACGATCGGAGATGCCGTGTGGTGGTCCTTCACGACCATGACGACGGTGGGCTACGGGGACCTGGCGCCCACCACCGGACTCGGCAGGCTGCTCGCCGTGGGCCTGATGCTCTCCGGCATCGCACTGCTCGGGGTGGTGACGGCGAACATCGCGGCCTGGTTCATCTCTCGCTTCGAGCGGGACAACGCCGAGGAAAGAAGGCAGACGGCGCTCCTGGAGGCTCTGACCGCGGAAGTGGCCGCATTGCGGGCCGAGCTGGCACGTAGCGCCGGCGCCTATGAGCCCGCGTCGAGAGTGCCCGGCCCCTCGTCCGCCGGGCCGTGACACCCATCCGCCAGGAGCACGGCCAGGAAGAGCAGTCCGAGCATGAGGTAGCCGCGGCGCGCCGGGGCACCCGGTGGGCAGCGCGCGGCCACCGCGCCGATCGCGCAGGTCTTCGAGGCCAGGTCGCTGCCGCTCCGGCAGGACCCAGTCGCGGAGCCGGCTGGGCATGTGTCCGGTATCCGGACGTGAGGCTACGGGCGCGGCAAGGACACGACCGGGCCGGCGTCACCGCCGGGGGCGGTGTCGGAGCCATGTGCGGCTGAGCCGAGAGCCGGCCGCGCACGGACCGGGCCGCGGCAGCGACGGCACTCTGTGCCGGACGTCTGCCGCGAACCCGGCGGCCCGGTACGTCTCCCAGGAGCCGGTGAGGGCTCGGTCACTCGGCCCGGTGGGCGCCGGGCGGAAACTCTTCCGGCGGCTCCGAGTGGCCCCTCAGCCGGAGGATGGCGGTGATCAGTCCACCCCAGACGATGAGCATGGCGACAACCATCATGACGATGGCGCTGGTGGACATCAGCGCTCCTTCCGGTCAGCGGGCGACTCCATGTCCAGGTCGATGTCCTCGCCACCGGCCGGCCACGGCATCAGAGTGAGGATGGCCCCTACCAGCAGTGCGCCGATGGCGACGCTCCAGCCCGCGGAGAGCAGAAAGCCGGTCGAGTAGCCCTCATAGTTCTCCTCGAACTCGGTCCGTAGGCTGTCGACCATCATCCAGCCCAGCACCAGCGGTGTGATGACACCGAGGCAGATACGCCACCAGCGGCCGAGCCGGATGGCGGAGGTGGCGTCTGCGTTCTGCTGGAGGCTGGGCAGCTGCCGCAGCACCCAGACGATCACGATCAGCCCGACCAGAGCCGCCAGGGCGATGCCGTACTGATTGATGAAGTGGTCGGACGCGTCGAGCAGGTAGATGCCGGACTCGGTGGGGAACAACAGGACCGAGACCAGCGCCACCAGACCGCCGATCCCCAGGACCGCCGGCATGCGCCGCATGCCGGTCCGGTCCTGCACGGCCGAGACGACCACCTGCACGATGGAGATCAGCGAGGAGAGTCCCGCGATCACCAGGGAGCTGAAGAAGAGCACGCCGAAGAGGCCACCGAGCGGCATTTCCGAGATCACCGCGGGGAAGGCGACGAACGCCAGGCCGATGCCCGCGCCGGCGACTTCGTCGACGCCGACCCCCGAGGCGGTCGCCAGATAGCCCAGGGTCGCGAAGACCCCGATACCCGCCAGGATCTCGAACGAGCTGTTGGCGAACCCCGCCACCATCGCGGAACCCGTCAGGTCGGCCCGGCGGCCCAGGTACGACGCGTACGTGACCATGATGCCGAACCCGATGGACAGGGAGAAGAAGATCTGCCCGTAGGCAGCGACCCAGACGCTGCCGCTGCCGAGTTCCGACCAGTTCGGCGAGAAGAGGGCGTCGAGACCTGTGGCCGCTCCGTCCAGCGTGAGCGCCCGGATCACCAGTGCGGCGAACAGGACGAAGAGCAACGGAATGAAGATCTTGTTGGCGCGCTCGATGCCTCGCCGGATACCGAACGCCAGGACGGCCAGCACGACCGCCCACACGGCGATGAGCGGCCAGAACACCCCTGGTACGAAGCCGTCCAGGAAGCCCGGGGTCTCAGGGGCCCGCAGGAAGTCGCCGAAGAGGAACGCCTCCGGGTCGTCGCCCCATTGCCGGCCGACCGAGAACCCCACGTACCGTACGGCCCAGGCGATGATCACGGCGTAGTAGGTGGCGATCACGAAGGAGATCGCCACCTGCCACCATCCGATGACCTCTGCCGGCCGGGCCATCCTGCGCAGAGCGGCTGGGGGCGACAGACGGTACTTGCGCCCGATGGCGTACTCCATGATCAACAGCGGAATGCCCGCCGAGAGGAGCGCGATGAGGTACGGCAGCAGGAAGGCGCCACCACCGTTCTCGTAGGCGATGGCGGGGAACCGCCAGATATTGCCGAGCCCGACGGCCGAGCCGATGGCGGCCAGCAGAAAGCCGGTGCGGGTGGCCCATTGCTCACGTGGCTGCTCTGCCATTTGCAGTCCTCGGATCCCCTCATAGCGCTGCGGATCAAACTGATGGAACGTTAGCGCGGAAAGTGTCCCAAACCACCCTGACAGGGCCCACAGACAACACGAAGACCGCCCACACCGGCCAAGCACTGGAGGCTCGAACGCTTTCGGCGTCATATGCGCCGGGCTTCTCGCGACGCGCCACCGTGGACCCGGCCAGGAGGGCTGGGAGCGCGCACCTGTCGCCTTGTGCGCCCGGACCGGCCGGGTCGGCGGGGGACGTCGGGCAGCCTCGCAGCACGTCTGTGCCGCGTCAGTCTCTGTGGCCGGCCCCGTCCGCCGACCGGTCCTCCGTCTGTGCTCGCCTGCGGCGGATCGCCCAGGCGGTCAGGAGGAGCACGGCCAGAAGTGTGGTCAGGATGGCGGGGCCGACGGAGTCCAGTGTGTCGGCGAGGAGGCGCTGAGCCGCTCCGGCGGTGTCGATGACGGGGTCGGTGACGGCGGGATCGCGCTGGACGCGGATCTCGTACCAGCCGTAGTAGGCGACGTACGCCCCGACGAGGAGGATGAGCCCGCCGCCGATGCGCGGCGCGAGGGCGCCGACACGGCGCAGTTGGCCGACCGCTGTGCTGCGGGTGAGGGCGACGGTCAGGGACGCGACGCCGACGATGAGACCCATACCGGCCGCGTAGGCGGCGAAGAGGACGGTCCCCTCGGTGGTGGAGCCGCTGCGGAAGGCGGAGACGACGATGGCGAGAAACGGGGCGATGGTGCAGCCGAGGGAAGCGGTGGCGTAGGCCATGCCGAACAGGGCCATCGAGGGGATGGACCGGGTCACCTTGGGCGCCCGTCGAACCTTCGGCATCAGGGCAGGCAGTTGTCGGCCGGTCAGCAGCCAGGCCCCGGCGGCGGCCATGAGGCTACCGAAGGTGACGGTGAACCAGGGCAGGTGCTCCTGGACCTGCCCGGCCAGGGGCTGGATCGCCAGGCCGAATATGCCGAACAGGGCGGTGAAACCGGCGGTGATCGAGGCGGTCGCAACGAGGGCCCGGGTTACGGCGACACCGCGAGTGGGACTGTCGTCGCCGAGGACGAGGAGGGACAGGTAGGCGGGGAGCAGGGCGAAGCCGCAGGGGTTGACGGCGGCGAGAACGCCCGCGGTGAGCGCGAGGGCGAGCGGCAGGTCGGACATCGCCGGTCAGCCGACCAGCCCGGCGACCTTCTCGGCCAGGCCTTCGCCTTTGGGCAGGACGCCCTCGTAGACGGTCTTCCCGTTCTTGTCGAGGATGACGTAGCGGCTCTGCTCGGTGACCTCGAACCGCTTCCAGAGCTCGCCCTTCTCGTCGGACAGCTGCGGGAAACCGCCGGTCCCCGTGTCAGCGACGAAGTCCTTCATGGCCTCGTTCCGGTCGAGACCCGCCACACCGACGACGTTGGCCTCGCCCGCGTAGTCGGCGGCGACCTTCGCGGTCTGCGTGGCCTGGGCCTTGCACTTGGGGCACCAGGGCGCCCAGAACCACAGCACGGTCGGCTTGCCCGCCAGTGCGTCGGCCTGAAACGGCTTCCCGTCCACCGTGGTAGCGGTGAACCGCAGCGCCTGCGGCACCGCGACCTCGGCGGTTCCGTCGCCGCTCGCGTCGGAGGAGGCCGGCGGCTGTGCAGGGGACGAGGAGCCCGAGGGAAGTGCGCCCGCCGGCCCGTCGTCGGCGCCACTGTCCGCTCCGCATCCCGTGAGGGCGAGGAGAACCGCGGCGAGGGCGACGGGCAGAACGGTGCGGGCGCGCATGGAGGACTCCAGTGTGGTCGGGAGGTCGGGATGGGAGTCACTCTAGAATCGCCCGCCCGCCCCGCGGGCACGGCAAGGCTTACGGTTCGGTGACGTGAGTCGGAGGCAGTGACCGAGCCGTCGGAGGCGACTGCCTGCACCGACGAGCCCGGTCGCTCCACGCCGAAGATTCCTCGACACGCCTGTGTGGCCGGTGAAGACACCGATCCTGACCGAGCTCCGCCTGCTACTCCGGCTGGTCCGCGTTCGGGGCATCAGGTCGGTGGTCGGGGAAAGCCGACCCTGCCGTGGCCTCGTGGTGCAGGCGCAGGAACTCCATATGCCGCTCGTACTGGTCGAGGGTGTCACCGATGAGTTGTTCCCTGGTGTAGCCCATGACGTCGTAACCCTGGTTGCCCTCGGCCAGCTGGACCTCGAAGCGCACATAGGTGTCGTGGGTGCTCACCGACCGGGTGGCGAAACCCGGGGTGGGCCGTTCGACGGGCCAGACCCGATAGACGAACTGGTCCTTCGGGCCGATCGGCACGGCGAGGCCGACGTATGAGAGGCCGTTCTCTTCGACGGTGCCGGACAGGATCTGCGCATCCGCCCCTTGCTCACGCAGTTCTTGGACGACTTCCTCGAACGCCGGGCGGCAAACGTCCTCCACGAATCTGGCGGCTGCCCGTCTGCCGGGGAAGGACATCGCCCGCGACAGCCTCTGTCGCCAGTTCCGCGCCCCCGAAGGCCCCTGCTGCGTGGTCCGTCCGGAGAGCGACCCCGGCAGGGTGGTGGTGAGTGCCTCCTCACGCATCCGCTCGGAGCGCAACGCCAGGTAGAGCCCCGCCATGATCAGGAACATCACGAACGAGAAGGGCAGCCCCATGATGATCGTGGCTTCGGTGAGGGCCTGCACACCGCCCACCAGGAGCATGGCGAGGGTGAGCAGGCCCGTCGCCACCGCCCAGAAGACGCGGAGCCAGGTCCGCGCGTCGGTCACCGGTGTGGGGAGGTGCGAGCTGAGGTTGCCCATGACCAGGGCTCCGGAGTCGGCGGAGGTGACGTACAGGAGCAGCCCGACGAAGGTCGCGAGTCCCGCACTGAACAGCGCCCCGGGGTATTGGTCCAGCAGTCCGTAGAAGGCCTGCTCGGGGGAGTTGAGCGCGGTCTCCCCGAAAGCGGAGTTGCCGTCGCGCACCACGAACAGTGCGCTGTTGCCGAAGACGGCCAGGAAGAGGCCGGTGAAGAGGAACGGGATGATCAGGGTCGCGGCGACGAACTGGCGCAGGGTGCGGCCTCGCGAGATCCGGGCGAGGAACAGACCCACGAACGGCGCCCAGGCGATCCACCAGGCCCAGAAGAACAGCGTCCAGGCGTCCAGCCATTCGGTCGGCTGGTCGTAGGCGAAGGTGTTCAGTGTCATCGACGGAAATCCGCTGAGGTAGTCGCCGATGTTCTGCACCAGCGCGTTGAGCAGCCGGAACGGCTCGCCGACGATCAGGATGTAGAGCATCAGCAGTACGGCGAGGAGCACGTTGAGCTGCGACAGTCGGCGGATGCCCTTGTCGACCCCGGCAGCCGCCGAAACGGTGGCCATCACCACCGCGACGGCAATGAGCCCGATCTGTGCGGGCAGACCCTCCGGGACCCCGAAGAGGACCTTGAGCCCGTAGTTCAGCTGCACCACGCCGATGCCGAGGGACACGGAGATCCCGAAGACCGTACCGATGATGGCCGCCAGGTCGACGGCGTCACCGATCCTGCCGTGGATCCGACGGCCGATGATCGGGTAGATCGCGGAGCGGATGGCGAGCGGCAACTGGTGGCGGAAAGCGAAGTAGCCGAGCGCCATACCCATCAGCGCGTACATGGCCCAGCCGGTGATGCCGTAGTGGAACAGCGTCCACACCACGGCCTGCTGGGCCGCCTCCAGCGACTCGGGGTCCCCTTCCGGCGGCACCAGGTAGTGGCTCACCGGGCCGGCGACCGAGAAGAACATCAAGTCGATGCCGATGCCCGCCGCGAACAACATCGCGGCCCAGGCGAAGAGCCCGTAGTCCGGCTTGTAGTGCTTGGGACCGAGCTTGATCGTGCCGTACTTCGACAACCCGATGAAGACGACGAAGACGAGATACAGGGTCGCGGCGAGGAAGTAGTACCAGCCGAACCAGCCGGAGATCTTGTCCACCACCACGCCGATGACCTTCTCGGCACCCGAGGGGGTGATGATCGCCCAGATCGAGATGGCCAGGATGAGCGTCGCGGAGCCGAAGAAGACCAACGGTTTGAGCGAGCCAGCCCCTTCCGCACCGGGATCGGCCTGCGGCTCGTCCGCGCCAGGCCTGGGGCCCTTGTCTCCTACGGTCGACATGGTCGGCTCCTTTCGCAGGGGCGGGCAACTGTGCGGCTTCCGGTCTGCCGGAGGCCGGTCGGTCTTCGATCAGGGCGGCGTGCCGTCGGCGCCCAGCCATACGGCCATACTGGAACCGGGGGCGGCGTCCTCGTGTACGACCCGGCCGACGGCGGGGTCGGCGACCCGAGCCGGGCGGTCATCGGCGGACTCGACGCGGACGCTCTGCGCCCAGTCACACAGCAGTGCGAACGTGAGCGCGGGGACGGGCGCCGCGCCGGAATCGCGGCCCGGGCCTCCTCGGCAGGCGAAGCGGGTGACACGCACGGCACCATTCGCTGTTGAGCTCCAGCCAACGGCGTCGCCGCCGGGATAGGCCACCCTCCTCGCCGAGGGCCACTCGCATCGGGTGTGCAGACCACCCCTGCCCCTCCGGTCGGTACCGATCTGATCAGGTGGCTGCCAGCAACATGGCCTGTCCGGTGGCCACCGGTCCAGGGGACTCACCGCAGCATCGCCGAGCTGGTGGCCCCATGCGCACCGCTCGGGCTAACACCGGCGCACGCACGGTCGCCAGGCCCGCCCCGCGTGAACACGCTGTTCGATGTCCACCGTGACGACCCGGAGCTGTTCCCCTGGTACGACGGCGGCGCGAGGTGTGCCGACTGTGGTGCGGTCGGTTCAGCGGCGGGTAGCCCCGGACGGTGATGCCCGCGCGGGACGAGTCGGTACGACGGGACGAGGACGCTTTCCGCGACGGGCGGGTCAGCGGATCAGGGCGCCTTCCAGAGAGTCAGTTCGGTGACGTAGTCGCGTGCTTCGAAGCCCGCGCTCTCATCCGTCTGGACGACGACGTTCTTGATGGTGAGCATCGCGAGATTGTCCTCATCGGTGACGGTGCACAGCACCGTGCCCGGGATCAGTTGTTCGCCCTGTGCCTCGCCGTCGAGCTCGGAGGGCATCGCGTCGGCCGCCGCCCCCTCGGCACACTCCTGGGGGGTGGTGCCCGCACTCTTTCCCATGGTCGTCAGAAAGCGCAGGGTGTAGGTGCCGCCGAACTCCTCGTACTGCAGCTCGTTTCCCTTCCCCTCGCTGAGGGCGTTCGGGTCGATCTTCGGTTTGTCCAGGTCGACGTTGGTGTAAGAGATGCGGTTGGAGGTGAACTGGGCGCGCAAGGTGAGCGGCTTGTCCTCGAAGATCGCCGTGTAGCCGTTCGGCGCCGCGTTCCCGGTGGGCGATGCGCCGGTACCCGGCGTGGTGTCCCCGGGGGTCTGGGTACCGGTGGCCGGCGACGAGGCCGGTTGTCCGCCGCGGCCCCGGGCGTTGTCCGTGTCGTCGCCCTGGGTGAGGACCCAGACGGCGGTCGCCGCCACCGCCAGGGCCAGCACAGCCGCGCCGACCGTCAACGGAGTACGTCTCCGGGCCGCCGACGCGGCTGCCGGGGGGCCGGTGGGGGGTGGCGCTCCCTGCGGGAACGGGACAGAGGATCCGGCCGGCGGCGGCTGTACCCGACCGTGGTGCGGGTGCTCACCGGGCCGGGAGGCATGGGTGGGCGTGTATCCGCCCACGGCCACGCCGACCGACGGTGGGGTGTCGGCCGGCGCAGCGGCACCGGGAGGCACAGCTGCGCCTGACGCGACAGGCCGGGGGGGCACTGTCTCAGCACCCGCGACGGCGCCGGAACGCGCTCCGGAATCGGTCTCGGCCTGCTGCCGGGCGGCCTGCTCCCGGCGGGCGATGTCCGCCGCGACGGGCGCGGGCAGCCAGCCGACGAAGTCACGCGACGGCCGCCCGCTCAGCTCCTGGCAGAGTTCCGCCAGTTCGGAGGGTGTGGGGCGGGCGGTCGCGTCGGCGGCCAGCGTGCGCTCCAGGACGGCACGCAGCGGTTGTGGATACGCCGTCAGGTCCGGCGGCCGGGACTCGCTGTTGGCGATCTTGGTGGCCAGCGTGATGGCTCCGGCATCGCCGTAGGGGTGGCGGCCGGTCGCGGCGACGGCGGCGATCAGGCCGAGCGAGAAGACGTCGGTCGCCGGTGTGAGGTCCTGGCCTCCGGCGTGTTCCGGCGACATGAACTGAGGGGTGCCGATGAGCCCTCCGCTGCGGGTGAGCTGGGTGGCGTCGGCGGCCCGGGCGATGCCGAAGTCGATGATCCAGGGGCCTTCGGAGCCGATGAGGATGTTGCTCGGCTTCATGTCACGGTGGATCACTCCGGCCTTGTGCACGGCGTGCAGCGCCTCCGCCGCGCAGCAGGTCAGCTGCAGGACCGTGGTCAGCGGGAGCGTCCCATGCCCGGTGAGGAGCTGGTCCAGGGCGAGGCCGGGGACGTACGTGGTGGCCAGCCACGGCTGCGGGCCGGTGGTGTCATGGTCGACGACGGGGACGATGTAATAGCCCCGCACTCTGCGGGCGGAGATCGCCTCCTGCTCGAAACGGCGGCGGAACTCCTCGTCCTGGGCGTACTCGTGGCGGATCACCTTCAGGGCGACCGGCTGGTTGCCGCGCGTGCGCGAGAGATAGACGCGCCCCATGCCGCCCTCGCCAATCCTGGCGAGCAGGCGGTAACCGGCCACCTCACGCGGGTCTTCGGGGCCCAGCGGGCTCAACTGACCCACGTTCTCAGCGCTGTTCAAGATTTTCGACCCTCTCCGTCACTGCGATGATCGTACCGACCAGCCCACGCCCCTGGTAGGCGTCCGGGGAAGTGGGGGGAGAGGCGAACTTCGGGAAGTGCCGTGGAGCCGCGAGAGTTCGTCCTGATGGCGGATGGCGCCAGGCGCCCTTAAAGTGACACCCCTGCCGACAGACAGCGAGGTGTCCGTGGAACATCATCTGGCCGCGTCGGCGGAGCGGGCTGACTATCTCGTGGAACTCTCCAACGTGGTGCGCGACACCTCCTCCGTCGGCGGACTCGGCCCGCGGTCCCTGCGCCGCCTGGGTCTGGTCCTGAGGGCCCTGATGGAGCTCACAGGGGATCCGGACGTCTCCGTCTACCTGGTCGCCGACACCAGCCTGCTGGGCGGGCACCGAGAGTTCGCTGATCAGGCCGAGGTCCGGCGACTGCGTGGCTGGGTGGCCGACGGGCTGGTCGAGGAGGTCGACGACGCCGATGAGCGCGTCCTCGACCTGGCCCGCATGACCTCGTTGCCGGTCATCACCGGCGACCGGTACGTCGACCACCGTCCGGAGCACCCGTGGATCCAGGGCAACACCTGGCAGTTCCTCAGACCGGAAGCCCGCCCCGACGGATCCGTCGCCCTCCTGGCGATGGACATGGGCGTGCGCTCAGCGGCGGAGATCTCGCGCAGGATGGAACTGTCCGCACTGAAGAAGCAGGGTCTCCTCGGCCCCTCCCGGACGCCGCTGGCGGAGGTGATCATGCGGACGTGGCGCTGCCCGGAACTCCGTTGCACCCTCTACGACATCCACAAGGGCGGACGGATCCTGCTGCCCCGTATGCGCCGCGGTGTTCCCACCTGCGAGCTGCACGGCACGCCTCTGGTGGGTGAAGGACCGCGCCTGGGCACCACCCAGCTCAAGGCCGTCATCAACGGCACCTGCGTGGCCCGGTACACCCTCGACGAGGGCTCCGAGGCGCACGTCGGCCGACTGCCGGGGCAGGTGGGAATCGCCCTCCACAGCCTGCTGCCCCCGCAGGTCGCCCAGCAGGTCAGCCGCAGGCATGTGACCGTCTCCGCCCGGAGCGGCGCAGTCCTGATCCGTGACATCAGCACCTACGGGACCCGCGTGCGCCGCGCGCGCAGGCAGGGTGCGTTCGGCCCCTGGGAGAAGCTGCCCCCGCAGACCGACCGTCCCTTCCGTCCAGGCGACGAGGCCGAGCTCTCATCCGGCGTCGTACTCACCCGCAGTGGCCGACGCTTTCCCGCCGAACTGGCCGACGCCTGGCGGACGGAAGCCGCCAGGACCCCCGTGTCACCCACTGCCGCGGCGCCCACCCGCCGGGCCTGACCACCTTGGCGCCGCCGGCTGGACGCCTGACCGTCCGATGACTGAGCCGGCCGCTTCGGTGCACGAGCACCGGGAACCGGCCGCAGATGTGCGCCACTTCGGGAGGCACCACTACATGGTGCTGTCCGATTGCGCAGCTCCGCAGCGTGAGTACCGGCGTGCACGCGTCCGGCGCCAGCACCGACGAGATGCCCGCCCACGTGGGTGGGCGGGCATCTCGTGTCGGAGAGTCCGGCCGCACGACGCTCCTGGCCGGCTGCCCGGTCGTGCTGCCGCCGATGCGCGTCGGCCGGCGTCGTCGGCTCGACGTCATGGTGAGCCCGGCTCACGGTCCTCCTGTACAGCAGCGGGGGTACGCCTCAGCTTCCCGCCCGGTGCGTAACCGGCCGCGTGCCGCCTCACGGCAGCTGAGGCGCCGGCCGCCCCTTGGCGAGGAACGCGAGGAGGGCGTCGGTGACTTCCTGGGCGTGGGTCCACAGCAGGCCGTGGGGGGCGCCGTCGATGACGACGTAATCCGCCTGCGGGAGTGCCTGGTGGAAGAGTTCTCCGGTGGCCTCGATGGGCAGGATGCGGTCGGCGGTGCCGTGCAGGATGAGTGCCGGGACGTCGATCTTCGGCAGGTCGGCACGGAAGTCGGTGGACCAGGTGGCCACGCAGGCCAGGGAGGCGTACGAGGAGGCCCCGGCGGCAACGTTCCAGCTGTTGCGGACGGCCTCCTCGCTGATACGGGAGCCGAGGTTCTCGTCGAGGTTGTAGAAGTCCTCGTAGAACGCGCTGAAGTAGGCGTAGCGGTCCGCGGTGACGGCACCTTCGATGTCCTTGAAGATGGTGCCGTCGACGCCGCCGGGGTTGTCGTCGGTCTTGAGGAGGAAGGGCTCCAGGGAGGCGAGGAAGGCGGCCTTGGCGATCCGGGCGGAGCCGTAGGTGCCCAGGTATCGGCCGACCTCACCGGTGCCCATGGAGAAGCCCACCAGGACGACGTCGTCGAGGTCGAGGGTCTCCAGGACCGTGTTCAGGTCGGCGGCGAAGGTGTCGTAGTCATAGCCGGTGGTGGGCTGGCTGGAGCGGCCGAAACCGCGCCGGTCGTACGTGATCACGCGGTAGCCGGCTGCCAGGAGTGCGGCGGACTGCTTCTCCCAGGAGTGGCCGTCGAGCGGGTAGCCGTGGATCAGCACGACCGGCTGCCCCGTGCCGTGGTCCTCGTAGTACAGCTCGATGCTGGTGGAGTTTTCCTGGCCGACGGTGATGAACGCCATGGTGGTTCCTGCCTTCCGGTGTGGGTGCGTCTGATGGTGAGGTGCCCGATCGGGCAAGGCTGTGCGGGTGCTGTGAGGTACGTCGGGCGACAGTGCGGGGCCGTCGGTCATCGGACCGTGCGGGCCGCCTGCTCCACGATGCGGGTGACGGCTTCGGGGCGGGACACGGATACCGCGTGCGACGCGTCGACGGTCGTCGTACGGGCCTTGGCACGGGCCGACATGAAGCGCTGGGCGGCCACGGGGATGTTGCGGTCCTCCGTGGTGACCAGCGACCAGGAGGGGATCGTCTTCCAGGCGGCCTCGGTGGACTTCTCCTCCAGAGCGGCCGCGGCGACCGGACGCTGGCCGGCAGCCATGAGCCTGGCCTTGGCCGCCGGAACGTCCGCGGCGAACTGGTGGCGGAACTTCTCGTGCTTGATGTATACGTCCGCGCCTTGACCGCCGTCGGGCAGGGAGTAGTTGACCGGCTCGACGGCCTGTCCGAGGGTGCTGCCGGGGAACTTGTTCGTCAGTCCGATCGAGCTCTCCCCCGTGTCGGGCAGGAACGCCGCGATGTAGACCAGGGCCTTCACCTTGTCCTCGAGGCCCGCAGCGGCCTGGCTGATGACGGTGCCGCCGTAGGAGTGGCCGACCAGGACCACGGGCCCGTCGATGTGGTCGAGGACGCTGCGCAGGTAGGCGGCATCGTTCGCCGGACCGCGCAGCGGATTGGCGGCGGACACCACCGGATAGCCGGCGCGCTGCAGCCGGGTGACGACACCGTCCCAGCTCGCGGCGTCGGCGAAGGCTCCGTGTTCCAGGACGATCGTCGGACGTACGGGGTGGTGGGGCGTCGCGCCGGCCGTACCGGGCAGGGCGGCGGCGACGGACAGGCCTACGGCCGTGGTGACACCGAGCAGCGCGGATCTGCGGCTCGGACGGGCCAGGCGGGTGATGCGCATGTGTGTGGTCCCTCTTGGTTGGTTGACGGTCCTCGACGGACCGTGCGGGCGAAGCAGGCCGGTGCGTCCGAGGAGCGGGGCCCCGAGTCACCTCGCCGAGGACTGAGCTTGCGTACGTCCGCCCGCGCTGGGTGATCAGCACGGACCGGACTGCTGATGGCCTCGGCGGCAGCGGCACGGAGAGCGGCTCCGGGCCTGCGGCTCCGGTGATCCCGAGGCGGTGCTCCCGCCCGGTCACCGGGCGGGGAGCGTCCTTCGTCTCGTACGACGACCGGACGGCCGGACCGGTTCACCCGAGGATGAGCTGCTCGTTCGCGGCGCCGCGCCCCCGGCGCAGCACGAGGCGTGGTGCTCGGCCTCGTCCCACTCCGGCCGGTGGCGCACTGTGCGCGGGAGCCACGACCGGACCGGAAACGGCAGCCTGACCCACCGGTCGACAGCTCCGCTCACGAAGTCTCCCGCCGAGCCAGGGACTGGGCGCTCCTCAGCCGGTGGACGCCAGGACTTCGTAGACGTGCTTGATGTAGTCGTGGGTGCGTTCCGAGCCGAGGATCCCGTCGCCCACCCGGTTCATCGTGTACGACAACGTGACGCCCCGGTCGAGGTCCATCATGACGATCGAACCGCCCCGGCCGACCCAGAAGCAGATTCTTCCGGTGGGCATGTGCGGCATCGTCCTCGGGTCGGCGAGTGCGTAGCCGATGCCCCAGCGGACGGGGACGCCCAGGAAGAGGTCGACTCCGTCGGCCTGTACATCGAACACCTTGTCCACCGTCTCCGCGGAGAGAAGCCGGAGGCCGTTCACCTGGCCGCGCCGTGAGATGACGGAGAGAGCACGGGCCAGACCTCGCGCGTTGCCGTGGCCGTTGACGGCTCCGAGTTCGGCGGAGCGCCACTGCGGGGTGTCGACGTGTTCGTCACGGGCGGGACTGCCGACCAAGGTCCTGGTGAAGATCCCCTCGGGGCCGAGGCCGGTGGGTATACCGGAGATCTGCGAGGGGGCCACCAGATCGGCGATGCGTGGCCAGTCGGCCTGACGCGCACCGATCTGGACATCGGCTTGCGTCGGCTTGGCGATCTCGGTGTCGACGAACTCCGTCAGCGTGCGGCCGGTGACCCGCCGGACGAGCTCTCCCACCAGTTGTCCTTGGGTCTGCACGTGGTATCCCGAAGCGGAGCCCGGCTCCCACCACGGGGCCTGCGCGGCCAGCCGGGCGCTCGCGGTAGGCCGGTCGTACAGGTCTTCCATGGAGAATGGCTGCTCCCAGCCGGACAGTCCCGAGGTGTGCGACAGTACGTGCCGCACCTCGATGTGCTCCTTTCCCTGGGCGGCGAACCCGGGCCAGTAGTGCGCGACCGGGCGGTGCAGGTCCAGTGCGCCCCGGTCGACGAGGACGAGGGCCGCGAGATTGGTGAGAGTTTTCGTGGTCGACCACATGCTCACCAAGGTGTTCCGGTGCCACGGCACGGTCCGCGCTCGGTCCGCGTGGCCACCCCACAGATCGACTTCCATGACCCCGCCCACATCGACGGCGATCGACGCCCCCAACTCAGCGCCGGCTTCGAGGTGCGCTGCCAGCGCCGCTCGTACCGGTTCGAACCGGGCAGTGCTCGTGCCCTCGACGACCATGTTCTTCTCCACTCCGGACGACAACCGTTCGCTCACTCAACGGGCCAAAGGTCACAGTGGTTCACGCATCGCCTCAGGTCATGACATCTGTTCACATGCCGCTCCGGCAGGGGGTTGTAGCGGAGCCCCTGCGCAGGCTTCCTCACTCCGCCGTGCGCGCTGTCCCGGACGGCGGCGGCCACCGCCTGCGGTGTTGGCCGCCGCCCGCCTGTAGGTGGGGCATCGGCCGTCATCAAGTAGTCGCCGGCACCGCTCGGACGACAGGACGTGGCGAGGGTCGTCTCGCAGGAGCCATCCGCGGGCCCCGTGCGGATGCCACGCCGAGCAGGCCCGGCTCACCGGACGGTACGTCGGGCGGTCACCCGAAGGAGGACCGGGCAGCCCGGTTCTCCGCCTGCAACATCCAGCTCTGCTTCTCCGGATCGGCCGTGAGCCCGATGAGGAGGTCCTCGGTCACGGCGTCCAGGCGACGGGTGGCGGCCTCGTCGAGCTGGACGTGAACCGAGCGGAAGCGCGGGCCGTACACATTCCCATGGGCCTGCTCGGCCGGCAGAGACAGGCGACCTGGACGAGGTCGCCGTGCGGGCGGGAGAGGACGGGGGGCAGACCGCCCGCCTGCTCTCCTCGACAGCACACGCGATACGCGGCGACAGTCACCTCGCGGAGGCACTGCGCAGACACGTCGTCGAGGGGCACCTGGAAGCACTGCGCCTGCTGCTGCGTCGTGCGGTTGAGAGGGGCGAAGTCCCCAGAAACTGTCCTGCCATCGGCTACTTCCCCCACCTGGTGCTCGGCGCGATGTTGTCGCAGCGCCCCGTCACGGGAACAGACCCCGACACGACCCACCTGCGCGCGTACTTCAGTTCCGTCGTGCTTCCCAGCCTTCTTGACTACAGGCCCCGTTGACGGCCGTGTGACCGTGGCCGCGCGGTCGCACTCCCAAGATGCCCTGCTTCTCCAGCGCTCTGCGCAACGCCCGCACGGCGGAGAAGGAACGGCTCTTGACGGTGCCGGCCGGTATGCCGAGGTGCTCGGCTGCTTGGGCAACGCCGCATTCCGGGGAGTACATGAGGCAGATGATTGATCGCTGCTGTTCGTTCGGCTCCGCCAGGGCCTGCGACACCGCATGGGAGTCGATCGTGGTTGCCGTGTTGTCGCTGGAGGCGTCCAGCTCCTCGACGGCCATGTGCTCCAGCGGCCGCACCTGGCGCGCCCGGTGATGATCGATGACGAGAGATTCCTCGTCACGGTGAACAACCACGGTCGTTTCCATGAGCCCGTTCATGCGTGGCGCTCGAGGCCCCCGGAAATGCGGCGTGCTCCATGAGAGCTGGCAGCTCCAGCATGGGGTTCAGCCGGTCGGTCGTCTGATGGAGCCAGGAAACGTCGGAGAAGCCGAGGTCGTCGCCGCCGACCGTAACGGTCACCAGGTCGATCCACGCCGAGTAGCTGTAGCTGCCCCGGGAACGCATGCCTGCTGGGACAAGCCAGTTTCCGCTGCACAGGACTCGGCGAGTGCCACGTAGTGGTTGACGGATCGCTGCCGACAAGTGGCCGGCCTGCCCTTTCGCACACGACGCGTGCGGGCGTGTCCTTCGTCCACACGTCGTCTCCACGACAGCGGCACCCGCCGGCTTCGCGTCCAACGAGCGCGCTACCGGGTCACATTCTTGTGGGTACCGCGAACGGTCATGGACCGTTCTGCGTGGGGATGCTGACGCGGTGCTCGTACTCCCGGTCGGCCTTGCGCTGTGCCGGCACCACGCGAGCCCCGCGGCCGCCGTCAGCGGCCGAGGAGCCGGATTGCGACCGTGCCCGAAGTAGGGCGCTCACGTGGTGAACGGGAGCGCCCTTTTCCACGTTCCGCTGATTGGGCGTCCATGCGTCCCTGCGATGCCGCCGAGCGGTGTGGCCCTCGGCGGCACCACACCACCATGAAAGGAACAACTCACCAGTGAAGCGCTTCATCACACGCCTCGCGGTAGTCGCGGCGGCCGGAGCCATGGCCGTCGTGCTGCCTGCTTCGTCGGCGTCCGCCATCAACCGCACCGACTGCCATGGGCTGGGTCTCCTGTCGCTTCACAACGCGGGTGGCAACCTCTGCTTCGCCAACGCGGGCGTGCAGAGCGTGGCGATCTACGGCGTGGACCGGATGTGGACCGGAGACAACAAGGTCACGTTTGAGTACGTGCCGAGGCTGGGCGCGCCGGCGACCAGCGCGACCGTGGACAAGTGGCACTTCGGTAACATCCCCGGCGAGCCCATTCACAAGATCACGAAGATCAGGATCTGGTAGCGCCCGTCGCAACGAACGAGGTGACAGCGCTCCTCGTCACGAGGGCGCGGGCACTTGGCTCTGGAACCCACCGTGTCGCGGGTGCGGTTCGGACTGCAGCGGTTCGGGCTGCGGCGGCTCCGGCGCAAGGTCCGCCGGGGCCTCAGGCGGGCGGCACATCGTTCGAGAGGTGCGCGGGCCCGGACGAGGGCCGATCTGCGTCTACACGCCGTGACGCCGGTGTTCGCGGGCGCGATCGGCGCGTCCGTCACCCGGGCGGTCGCACTAACTGAGGGTGCCACCCGGCAGTGCCTGGTCCGGTCCTGCTCGCGCAGTTCTGAGCAGGACCGGCGTCCGGTCGGAGAGAAGCAGGACGACGGCGGTGGCATATCCGTGGGCGGTGCCTACGGATATGCCGCAGCGGGCGGCGATCTGCGCGAGAGTGACGTGCTTGCGCAGGCAGGCGAGAACACGAAGGCCCGCTTGTACGGAGGGAGCCTGCCGCGACGGCCATCCTCGCGGGTGGCGATGGGCAACGTCACCCGCTCGATCACCGCATGAAGGCCGAGTCCGGCAGGACAGGAAATGGACACCACCGGTGTGGTGGTCGGGCTGCGAGTGCGGTGTGTTTCTCACGCGGGGAAGTGATCATCGTGACTTCGGAACGAGGAACTACGAGCTGGTGGGTGATGGGAATCAACAAAGCTGCACCCCATGACCAGATCGATGGGAACGCACGCGTGTGGCCAGATCGAAGGACCTGACAGACGCCTGGCGCCCCCTCGGCAGCCGGCCATTCCCCGGGGAGGACGAGTCGGCTTGCACGAGAGGGCGGTGACCGCGACGCCCGGCCAGGAAGGACAAGGACTCTGTCAGATTCGGATCAACTCTGCGGCGCCGAACGATACGTTGAAGCGGTCGCACCAGATGCTGACGCTCGTGTACGCATTCCAGTCGACGCCTGCGGGCAGTGCGTAGTTCTGGTCGCCCTTGTTCCCCTTGAGCTTGCCGAGGCTGACGTACTCGCCGTCGTCGAAGACGTGCCAGCCGGCCTGACCCGCCTTCACCGGCGCGTCGGTGAGCCAGACGCGCAGGTCAGGACCGTTGCTGGTGTCGAGCCCCTCGATACGCAGCGTGTGCGTGCCGTCCTCGAGCCGTACGAGCTTCACCGAGCCGGTGGTGGTGTGCTCGTGGCTGATCAGCTCGCCCGAGGCCAGCGTCTGCGGTCCGACGGGGGCGGAAGACGGGCTCGGGCTCCCCTGAGGCGTGGTGGGAGTCATCGTCTGCGTCGCCGCTGCCGACGGCAGCTCCTCGCGCACCGTCTCGTCGACCCAAAGGGTCCAGGGCTTGAACCACACGAGCCCGGAGGCGACCACGGCTACTACGGCGACCGAAAGTCCGGCCATGAGCTTCTTCTTCGCCACGCGACCCACGGCGCGCCCCCCTTCACGTAGGAACTTCCCGCCCCCATTCAACGGGGTGACGGCGGCCCACGGCCGTCCAGGACTGATGACGAAATGCTTACGGCCGGCGCGGGGCCCGATCGAGCGCGTCGAGGATGTCGAGCGCGTCGAGGATGTCGGCGGGTTCGGCCCTGGTGGTGTGGTCGGTGGTGACGAAGGCCCACCCGATGGTGCCGTCACGGTCGGTGACGTACGTCGCGGGCAGCGGCAGGGTACGGGAGTGGCCGGCGTTCACACGCTGCGGGTAGATGTGGAAGCCTTCGTAGACGGCAGCCAGGTCGTCGGGCAGGTCGAAGGCCAGTCCCTACTGCTTGGCGGTGTCGGAACCGATGTCACTGAGCACGTCGAAGGCCAGCTCGTGCTTCTCCGCGAGGGAGAGTGACCGTCCGCGACGCGCTCTCCGCCCGGCACGAGGAGCGCAGGACGGAGAGCGCATCGCAGGAACCGGGGACTGATCAGCCCCGGTTCTCCGCCTGGAACATCCAGCTCTGCTGCTCCAGATCAGCCGTGAGTCCGATGAGGAGGTCCTCAGTGACCACATCCACCGGGCCGATCTCGGCGATGCGCTCACGCAGTCTTCCGGTCACCGCGGATAGCGCGTGCACCAAGGCCTCCACGGCGTCGCTGTCCTTGGTCCAGCCTGACGGGAAGGCGGGCACACCGCTGGTACCCGCTATGGTTCCGGCCCGTCCGTCCGGGCTGACGCCCAGGGCGGCCGCGCGTTCGGCCACCGTGTCGGCGTGGTTCCGGGCGACGGTGGCGGCCTCGTCGAGCTGGACGTGAACCGAGCGGAAGCGCGGGCCGTACACATTCCAATGGGCCTGCTTGGCCACCAGGGACAGATCGAGAAGGTCGGTCAGGGTCGCCTGCAGCGCCGCACCCGCGGTTTCGCGGTCGTGCTCCGGCAGGGGGTTGTTGATAGCCAGCACAGGAGTGCCGTCCTTTCGTGTAAGGCGCCGACGTCCTGGTCGCGGACGTCGACGACTGCCGTTGGATAGGAACGTGCGCCGCTCGCTTCTGTGGGGCGTCGATGAGCCCGAGGCTAGGAACGGGGGGAGTCCGCCGTGGGTGCAGCTCGTCCGCTCCAGTCCCGTCCCGGCTGGGCGAAGAGCGCCGGCGCGTCATATGCGCAGCGGTCGAGAACTGCTCGAAGAGGTGGGCTTCGAAGCGCGACGATGGACGAAGTGCGCTCGAAGGCGCGCGCGAGCAAAGCGATTCTCCACCGCCGATGGCACCACGAGACGCATCTGGTGGCAGCGGCCCTTGAGCAGAGCGGACGCATCCACATCGACGCCGTCGACACCGGCACCCTCGCGGGCGATCTGGACGAAGTCGCCGTGAGGGCGGGAGCAGACGGCCTGCTCGGCTCGATGCTGTCCCAGCGGGCAGTGACAGGGGCAGGCCCCGACACGGCGTACCTGCGCTCGTACTTCACGTGCGTGGTGCTTCCCGGCTTGGACCACAGGCCCCGCTGAAGACCATGCCACCGGCATACGGGGCCGTGGAAGGGGTCCGGCGTGCACGTGGCCTCGCGGCGGGCTACACCCCCAGGATCCCCTGCTTCTCCAGCACCTTGCGCAACGCCCGCGTGGCATAGAAAGCACGGCTTTTGACGGTGCCGGGCGGTATGCCGAGGTGCTCGGCAGCCTGATTCACGCTGCATTCCAGGTAGTACATGAGGCGGATGACGGTTTGCTGCTGCTCGTTCAGCTCCCCCAGGGCCTGCACCACCACATGGGAGTCGATCGTGGATGCCGTGCTGTCGCTGGATGTGTCCAGGTCCTCTACGGACATGAGCTCCAGCGGCCTGACCTGGCGTGCCCGGAAGTGGTCGATGACGAGATTCCTCGTCACGGTGAACAACCACGGTCGAAGGCTCTCGTGGCGGCTGCCCAGGAAGCGGGCGTGCTTCCAGGCGCGGGCCGCCGTCTCCTGGAAGATGTCCTCCCCTTTGTGCCAGTCACCATCCAGCAGCCGCGCGGCATATCGGACGAGCAGAGACCCGTACTGGTCGTAGATGTCCTTGATGAAGGCGTCGCAGTCAGGGTCGGGGTCCGATGCGAGGTGACGGGCCTGCGACGAAGTCGGAGCGAGGGCAGCGGCCCCCGTATCCATGATCCCGTTCATGAGAGGCGCCCAATCCTGTTCGAGTGTCCGTGGCGTGCTCACCTACGTGCGCGGAGAACAGCTGACACACACCTGCTCCTTACAAGGGGGAAAGACGCCGGCTTTCAGGTGGTGAGGAAGTCGATCAGAGCGGCGTTGACCTCGGCTGCGTGGGTGAGCAGCAGCCCGTGCGGAGCGCCGTCGATCTCGACGTATCGCGCGTCGGGCAGGCGGCGGCGGAACTCGCGGGCTGTGGCGTCGATCGGCAGGATGCGGTCGGCGGTCCCGTGCAGGATCAGCGACGGCACATCGATGCGCTCCACGTCGGCCCGGAAGTCCGTCAGCCACGCCGGGACGCACGCGTACGCCGCCATGGGCGCCGAGCCGATGGCGGTGGCCCAGTTCGCCCGCAGCGCGGCCTCGCTGAGCCGCGTCCCGAGCGTCTCGTCGGTGTTGAAGAAGTCGACGAAGAAGCTCTCGTACCAGGCGTAGCGGTCGGCCTCCGCCTGCTCCGCAATGCCGTCGAAGACGCTCTGCGGCACACCGGCGGGGTTGTCCGGCGTCTGCAACAGGAACGGCTGGAGCGAACCGAGAAACGCCGCCTTCGCCACCCGCTGCGAGCCGTGGACGCCGAGGTAGCGAGCGACCTCGCCCGAGCCCATCGAGAACCCGACGAGAACCACGTCACGCAGATCCAGCTGCGTGAGGACGGTGTCCAGGTCGGCGGCGAAGGTGTCGTAGTCGTAGCCCGTCATGGTCTTGCTCGACCGGCCGAAGCCACGGCGGTCGTAGGTGATGACGCGGTAACCGGCCTTGACCAGAGCATCGGTCTGCTTCTCCCACGACTGCCCGTCCAGCGGGTAGCCGTGGATCAGGACGACCGGCTGCCCCGCCCCGTGGTCCTCGTAGTAGAGCTCGATGCTGGTCGAGCCCTCGGCTCCGACGGTAATGGTTCCCATGGTGTGCCTTCCCGCCCGTCCGCCGTGTACGAACCGGGCATGGCCCAAACCTAGGAAACGAGCAGGGGAGACCGCGTCCGTCGGACTACGTCTTCCGCGTACGTCATGACGCCGCGTCTTCGGCGTACGTCACCGTGCCGCGTCTTCGGCGTACGTCACCGTGCCGCCCAGCACCGCGGCGAGCTCGCCGCGGGACGTCACCCCCAGTTTGGGGAACATCCGCTGGAGATGGGTGCTCACCGTCCTGGGCGAGACGTACAACCGCTCGCCGATCTCCCGGTTCGTCAGGCCCTGCGCGGCGAGCTGGGCGACATGCAGCTCGGTGGAGGTCAGCTGGTCCACCGCAGCCGGATCCTGGCGAGGGGAGGACGCGCCCGCGGCTCGCAGCTCCTGCCGTGCCCGCTCAGCCCATGCCGACGCGCCGAGGGCGTCGAAGATCTCGCGCGCGGCTTGCAGGGAGGCGCGGGACTCCGCGGGCCGCCGGTGCCGCCGCAGCCACTCGCCCAGGGCGAGGCACGCCCGCGCCCGCTCGAACGGCCACTCTCTGGGTACGGCGTGGAGGGCCGCCCTGTAGAGCGGCTCGGCGGCATCCTGCGGGCTCAGCAGAGCTTGGCCAAGTCGCAATCCGCAGAGCAGGGCCGGCGAAGAAGTCACTTTCCCGAGCGGGGTCAGCTCCCGCACGACGTCGCGCGCCACCTCCCGGGATTCGCTGCGCACGGCCGCCTCGACCAGCTCCGCGACCGCGTAGAAGCGCAACCAGGGATGGAAGGCGGAGTCAGCCGGGTCGAAGACACGGTGCAGGTGCCCGTACGCGTCGCCGTAGCGCCCTTGGCAGAGCGCCGCCTGCCCGCGGGCCATCTGCACGATGGCCAGCACCGGGCGTCCTCCGCTGGGAAGGGCCGCGCGCTCGGCTTCCGACGCCCACGCCTCCGACGCCGGGTCGCCGCTGACGGCGGCCAGTTGCGCGCGGATGGCGTTCACCATCGCGTGCACGAGAGGCTGACCGGTCTCGCGGGCCAGTGACGCGGCCTCCTCCGCGGCGAGGTGCCCAGCGCGTACGTCACCCAGCCGTGCTGCGCTCCCCGCCTGGACGCAGAGAGCGCGGGCCAGCATCGACAGCCTGCCTTGCGCTCGCAGGGCGTCCAGCGACCTCGCCGCCAGCCGGCTTGCCAGGGCCGGAGCACCCACCGTCACGGCGGCGGCTCCCAGGAGCTGGTCCCCTTCTGGGTTCTCGGACGAGCGCTCCATCTGCCCCGCCAGGCCTTCCATCACCCCTCCCCCGCGCTCGACCGGGGCTGAGTACGCCCGCAGAGCCACCAGGTCGGCGTTGTCGGCATGCACGGGCATCCGATCGGCGGCAGCCGCGACCCGCTTGCGGGCGGCCGGCCCTGGCTCTCCCCAGAAACATTGCAGGACCGCGCCCCACAGCATGCGCAGTCCGAGTGCCGGTTCGCCTCCAGCGGCGATCTCGACCGCCAGCTCGGCGAGTTCGGCGGTCGCGGCGCCCTCGCCCCGTGTCCCCTCGGCCAGAGCGATGCTGACCCAGGCCGCGCGGCCTTGGTCCCGGATTGAGAGGTCCAGTGAGCGCGCCTGGGCCAGCAGATGTGCCGCGATGTCTCCTTGGCCCGACTCCAACGCGAGCTCCGCCGCCCGGAGCAGCCGGTCTGCCCGCGCGGACGGGTCCTTCGTCAGCTCCGTCGCCCGCCTCAGCGCGGCAAGGGCTGCGGCGACACCACCTCGCCGCAGGGCTCTGCCGGCAGTGGAGTCCAGATCCCGTGCTACTCGTTCGTCGGGGCCCGCGGTGGCGGCGGCACGGTGCCATGCCTGTCGATCGGGCAGCCCCTGGAGCGCGGCGGCCAGAGCGGCGTGTGCGGCCCGTCGTTCCGCCGCGGTAGCGGCGTGGTAGATCGCCGAGCGGATGAGCGGGTGCCTGAAGGCCAGCCCCTGGTTCTCCACCAGACCCGCGTCGATCGCTGCCTCGAGAGCGGCGACGTCGACCACCGTTCCGAGCATCCGGGTCGCCGCGGCGAGGCATTCGTCCATCGTTCCGTCACCGTTGAGGGCCGAGAGGAGCAGAACCGTATGGGCGTCGGCCGGAAGGCGGGAGATCCGTGCCGTGAAGGTCCTCTCCAGCCGTGCGGTCAGCGGCAACGGACCCGGGTTGAGCGCGTACGCCCCGCCGACCGCCTGCAGCGCGACCGGCAGCTCGGTCAGCGCCAACGGGTTCCCGGCGGACTCCTCCAGCAGCCGCCGCCTGACCTGCTGCCCCAGGCCGGGGGCCACCGCGTCCAACACCGCACCCGACACCTCATCCGTCAGCGGACCCAGGTGCAGCACAGGCAGGCCGGCGCTGCTGAGGCGGTCGTCGAGGCGCCGGGTGACGGCGACCAGGACAAGGGGGTCGGACTCGATCCGCCGCGCCACGAACCCGAGCACATCGAGGCTGGCGTGGTCCATCCAGTGGGCGTCCTCGACGACCACCAGCAGCGGCGCCTGCGCTGCCGCGTCCGTCAGCAAGGTCAGCGCGGCCAGGCCGACGAGGTACAGATCGTGGACGGTCTCGTCGACGAGCCCGACGGCTGCGAGCAGCGCAGTACGCTGACGCTCCGGCAAGTCGTCGATTCCGTCTCGCAGCTGGTGAACCAGCTGGTGCAGGCCGGCACAGGGCAGGTTCTCCTCCGACTGGACCCCCACAGCAGTGATCACATGGGTACCGCCGCGCGCTGCCGCGGCTGCGGCCTCTGCGACCAGCGCCGACTTGCCGATCCCCGGCTCACCGGTGATCACCGTCGCGCCGCCCGACCCGGTGGCGCCCTGCTCGACCAGGGCAGCCAGCGCGCGACGCTCCGTCTCACGACCCAGCAGTGCCCGCCTCTGCATGCCTCACTCCGATTCTCTGCGCCTCCCGGGCACCCGAGGGCTCCGCGTCCTCGCGTGACCAGGCGACTCGGCGGCATCTCCACTGGCAGGCGAAACGGAGGCCGGGGCTGGATGCCATCCGTGCAATGGTAAGCACGCCGCCGGGCGGGAAAGACGTCGGTATGTCGTCTTCCGACACCGTGGGGTCGACTGCGGCAGGACGCGGCGTGACGTCGGCCTCGCACACTTCTCGCTCGCCGGGCCGAAGGCTTTCCCGAGGATCGCGGTCGGAGTCGTTCCGCCGGGACGCTCAGACGGCTGCCGGGGTCTTCCCGGGCTCCGCGACCGCCTCGGTGTCGGTGAGGGCCGCGAGGTAGCGCTCGGCGTCCAGGGCTGCGGCGCATCCCGAACCGGCAGCGGTGATCGCCTGGCGGTACGTGTGGTCGACCACGTCTCCCGCTCCGAACACGCCAGGGACGTTCGTACGGGTCGAGGGGGCCTCCACCTTCAGGTATCCCTCGTCGTCCAGGTCCAGCTGACCGGCGAAGAGCTCCGTGCGCGGATCATGGCCGATCGCGACGAACAGGCCGGTGACATCGAGGCCGCGCGTCCGGCCACTGACCGTGTCACGCAGGACGAGGCCGGACAGCGCGCCGCCCTCCTCCTTGATCTCCGCGATCTCGCTGTCGAAGGCGAAGGAGATCTTGTCGTCGGCGAATGCGCGGCTCTGCATGACCTGGGACGCCCGCAGCGCACTGCGGCGGTGGACGACCGTGACGGAACGGGCGAACCGGGTGAGGAAGGTGGCCTCCTCCATCGAGGTGTCCCCGCCGCCGACGACCACGATGTCGCGGTCCCGGAAGAAGAACCCGTCACAGGTCGCGCAGTAGGAGACCCCGCGTCCCGACAGTTCGTCCTCCCGCTCCAGGTTCAGCTTCCGATGCTGCGATCCGGTGGTCACGATCACGGCGCGGGCCTTGTGGACCCCGCCGCTGCTGTCGGTGACCGTCTTGATGTCGCCCGTCAGGTCGACGGCGACGATGTCGTCCGGGACCAGCTCGGCGCCGAACCGTGTCGCCTGGGCCCGCATGCTGTCCATGAGGTCCGGGCCGACGATGCCCTCGGGGAAGCCGGGGAAGTTCTCGACCTCCGTGGTGTTCATGAGCGCGCCGCCCGCGGTCACCGAGCCTTCGAAGACCAGCGGCTCGAGGTCGGCACGCGCCGTGTAGAGCGCCGCGGTGTATCCGGCGGGGCCGGAGCCGATGACGATGACGTTGCGGATCTCCGTGTCGGCGCTCACTTGGACGTCTCCGGCGCGATCTCCTTGATCAGGCCCTCGACCATGACCTTGATCTCGTCGCGGATCGGGCGCACCGCTGCCACGCCCTGACCGGCCGGGTCTTCCAGCTTCCAGTCGAGGTAGCGCTTGCCGGGGAAGACGGGGCAGGTGTCGCCGCAGCCCATCGTGATGCAGACGTCCGACTCCTTGACCGCGTCGACCGTGAGGACCTTCGGCTGTTCGGCGGAGATGTCGATGCCGACCTCGGCCATCGCCTCGACGGCGGCCGGGTTCACCGCGTCACCGGGGTTGGACCCGGCGGAGCGGACCTCGACGCGGTCCCCGGCGAGGTGGGTGAGCCAGGCGGCTGCCATCTGGGAGCGGCCGGCGTTGTGGACACAGACGAACAGAACAGAGGGCTTCTCGGACATCAGGAGGTCTCTCTCGTCACACAGTCGAATCAGGCACACATGACATCAGCACCCGGTGGCGTCAGTAGCCACTGATGTGAGAGTATCAGTCCATGATGACGTCAGTCGACACTGAACTGATCCGGGTGCTGGGCGATCCGCTCCGGCTCCGGATCGTGACCCTGCTCGCCCGCGAGACGCTGTGCACCACCCACCTGGTGGAGGAGACCGGTGCGAAGCAGACCAACCTCTCCAACCACCTGAGGGTCCTGCGCGAGGCCGGGGTCGTGGAGACCGAACCGTGCGGCCGATTCACGTACTACAAGCTCCGCCCGGACGTCATCGCCCAGCTCGCCGGCCAGTTCGCCGACCTGGCCGAGTCCGCCCGTACCGCCGCCGAGAACAAGAGGGCCTGTCCGTGACCCCCACGCAAGCACCCGCGACGACCGAGGAACCCTCGGTCGTGCAGAAGCTGTCCACCCTGGACCGCTTCCTCGCCGTCTGGATCCTCCTGGCCATGGCTCTCGGCCTCGGTCTCGGCCGGCTGATCCCGGGCCTGAACGACGCACTGGCGAAGGTGGAGGTCGGCGGCATCTCGCTGCCGATCGCCGTGGGCCTGCTGATCATGATGTACCCGGTCCTGGCCAAGGTCCGCTACGACAAGCTCGACGCCGTCACCGGCGATCGCAAGCTGATGATCTCCTCGCTGGTCATCAACTGGATCATCGGCCCGGCCGTCATGTTCGCGCTGGCCTGGATCTTCCTGCCGGACCTGCCCGAGTACCGCACCGGCCTGATCATCGTCGGCCTCGCCCGCTGCATCGCCATGGTCATCATCTGGAACGACCTCGCCTGCGGCGACCGCGAAGCCGCAGCCGTCCTGGTGGCCCTCAACTCCGTCTTCCAGGTCATCGCGTTCGGCCTGCTCGGATGGCTCTACCTCGACCTGCTGCCCGGATGGCTCGGCCTCGGCGACGGCGAGACGCTCGACATCTCCATGTGGAAGATCGCCCTCAACGTCGTCATCTTCCTGGGCGTGCCCCTGCTCGCCGGCTTCCTCACCCGCCGCCTCGGCGAGAAGAAGATGGGCCGCGAGTCCTACGAGGCGACGTTCCTGCCGAAGATCGGCCCCTGGGCCCTCTACGGCCTGCTCTTCACGATCATCATCCTCTTCGCCCTCCAGGGGAAGACGATCACCTCGCAGCCGCTGGACGTCGTCCGGATCGCGCTCCCGCTCCTCGTGTACTTCGCGATCATGTTCTTCGGCAGCTTCCTGATCGGCAAGGCCATCGGCCTGGCCTACGACCGCACCACGACGCTGGCCTTCACCGCCGCCGGGAACAACTTCGAGCTGGCCATCGCCGTGGCCATCGCCACCTTCGGTGTCACCTCCGGCCAGGCCCTCTCCGGCGTCGTCGGCCCGCTCATCGAGGTCCCCGTCCTGATCGCCCTCGTCTACGTGGCCCTGGCCTGGCGCAAGAAGTTCGCCCCGTCCGCGATCACCACCAGCACCACGCAGCACTGATGCACCACCTCGGTTCCCGCCCGCGTCCCGACGTCCGTCCGACGGCCCGCTTCACCGTCCGCCCGACGGCGGAGGCTGTGCCGCTCGGGGGTGGGGTGGGAGCCGAGACGCCCGACGTTGCCCCGGGGGTGACCCGGTGACACGCGCGGTGGATGTGGTGGTGATCGGTGGCGGCCAAGCGGGACTCGCCACCGGCTACCATCTGCGCCGCCAGAACCTCGGCTTCGTCATCCTCGATGCCCAGCCCTCACCGGGCGGCGCGTGGCAGCACACATGGGACTCGCTCCGCCTGTTCTCCCCGGCCGCGTACTCCTCCCTGCCGGGCTGGCTGATGCCCGCCCAGGACGGGGCGGAGTATCCGGACGCGCATCACGTCGTCCAGTACCTGACCGCGTACGAGGAGCGCTACGCCCTGCCGGTCCAGCGACCGGTCCAGGTGAAGGCTGTACGCCGTGACGGTGAGCGGCTGCGGGTGGAGACGGACGCGTGTGTCTGGTCCACCCGTGCGGTCGTCTCGGCGACCGGAACATGGTGGCGGCCCTTTCTCCCTGCCGTACCCGGCCGCGAGGTCTTCACCGGCCGTCAGCTGCACACCGTGCAGTACCGGAACCCTGACGAGTTCGCGGGACAGCGGGTCGTCGTGGTCGGTGGAGGCAACTCCGGAGCACAGATCGCCGCCGACCTCGCACCACACACCGACCTGACCTGGGTCACCCGACGGCCCGTACGTTTCCTGGCCGACGACATCGACGGCCGCGCTCTCTTCGACGCCGCGACCGCCCGCCGCAGAGCGTTGGACACGGGGAACACCGACACGGGAGGCGTCGCCTCCCTCGGCGACGTCGTCGCCGTCGCACCGGTCCGCGCCGCACGGGATGCCGGCCTCCTCAAAGCCCAGCCGATGTTCGCCCGCCTCACCGAGGACCAAGTGGCGTGGGCGGGTGGGACGCGAGCACGGGTTGAAGCGGTGATCTGGTGCACGGGCTTTCGCCCCGCACTGTCCCACCTCGCCCCGCTCGGCCTGCGAGGCGAACGTGGCCATATCCCCGCCCACGGCACCCGGGCCGTCGACGAACCTCGCCTGCACCTCCTCGGTTACGGCGACTGGACGGGGCCCGCCTCGGCGACCCTGATCGGCGTCGGCCGCCCCGCCCGGGACGCCGCCCGCGAGATCGCCGCACTGCTGCGCTGACGCCTCCGCGATCGGACTGAGGGGTGTGTCGAGGGCCGCGCTGTCCACCCAGCGCGCCAAGACGCTGAAAGCCGCGAGTTGTTCCAGGGCCTCGTGCTCAGGCAGCTCCGGCAGCCCGCCCCCATGACTGCTGGAGTTCCGCATGCCCGCGGAGCAACCCTCTGCGAAGGACATCGCGCCGCGGTGCAACCGCGGAACGTGTCAATGCTGTCGTCCGCCATCAGTCGCAGGCGAGGCTGGCCGGACTGGTACTGAACAGCGTCATGCCGGGCGGGTCGGGAGGCGAGTACGGCCCGGTCAGCTGCGGGAAGCCCGCATGCGCGAGGGTGACGGCTCCTCAGGGCGTCAGGCGGCGGCAGACAACAGTTGCCCCATGGCCGCGAGGACGGAAGGCTCCACTCGGTAGTAGACCCACGTCCCGCGCCGCTCGGAGGTGAGCAGGCCCGCTTCCCTCAGCTTCTTCAGATGGTGGGAGACCGTCGGCTGGGAGACGCCCACGTCGGAGATGTCGCAGACGCACGCCTCCCCGCCCTCGTGCGAAGCGACAGCGGAGAACAGGCGCAGCCTGACAGGGTCGCCGAGCGCCTTGAACATCTTCGCCGTTCGCTCGGCCTCCTCCGCGCTCAAGGGCCGTTCGGTCAGCGGCGGGCAGCACGGCACGACCGGCTCCAGCACGGGCAACGACCTGATACTCGACATACACCTATGTTGACACACATCGAATCAGGGAGCGAGGACTGGCAACCTGCGCCCCCGCAGATGACCCGGGGGCGGGCGGGGCAAGGGCCACCCCGCCTCCGCCCCGCCCACGTCCCGGCGGGCCGATCACTCAGAGACCGGCGGCGATCGGCGCCTTGCGCATTGGGCAATCAAGGGCGCGACGACGTGTTCGGCATCGCGACTCACGCCCCGCAGGGTGTCGGAGGCGAAGGACCGCTGAGATTCCAGACCCAGGCAGACAAGGCCTGGATGAGTCAAGGACAGCCCGCCACTGTGCAGCGGCATGCCGCCGGCGTCCAGGGCATCGAGGGCCTTGAGACAGCCCAGGCCGGGCCGGTACCCGGTGGCCAGCAGCACGGTGTCGGCCTTCTCGCGGGTGCCGCCGGCCCACACGACCACCCCCGGCTGAAGGCCCTCCCGCGCCAGAGTTTCGGCGGCGGCAAGGCCGGACCGGCCACCACCGATCACCACAACATCGAATTGCTCCGCCGCTCACTCACATCACCGCGAGTTCGATGAATGTCTAAGTTGACGGCCATCAATACAGGTGTCATGCTGGCGGCGCAAGTTATTGACAGACGTCGAAACAACTGGGGAGTCGCCGTGAACGCGCCCACCACCGCCCTGCCCACCGTGGTGATCGGAGCGGGCCCCGCCGGCCTTGCTGCCGCCGCTCATCTCGCCGGGCGCGGCATGGAGTTCCTGGTCCTGGAGTCCGGCCCCGCAGCGGGCAGCGCGGTACGCGAGTGGGGGCACGTACGGCTGTTCTCGACGTGGTCCGAGCTCGTGGACCCGGCCGCCGAGAAGCTCCTGTCCCCCACCGGCTGGACCGCGCCCGACGGCGGCACCTATCCCTCCGGCACGGACTGGGCGGAGAAGTACCTCCAGCCGCTCGCCGACGTCCTCGGCGACAAGGTCCGCTACGACACGACCGTCACCGGCGTCTCCCGCCTCGGCCGCGACCGCATCGTGGACGCGGGCCGGGAGCAGCAGCCCTTCACCATCCGCATCAAGGGCGTGGACAGTACGGAAGAGCGGATTCTCGCCCGGGCCGTGATCGACGCCTCCGGCACCTGGACCACGCCCAGCCCCATCGGTGCCGACGGGCTTCCCGCCCTCGGCGAGTCCGCCGCCTCCGCGCGCATCTCCTACCGCATCCCCGACCTCAAGGACCCCGCCGTCCGCACCCGGTACGCCGGCAAGCGCACCGCCGTCATCGGCTCAGGAGCCTCCGCCTTCACCGCGCTCGCCTCGCTCGCCGACGTAGCGAAGGACGAGCCAGGCACCCACTCCGTCTGGATCCTGCGCCGTGGAATCAGCGGTTCCACCTTCGGCGGCGGAAGCGCCGACCAGCTCCCCGCCCGCGGCGCCCTGGGCCTGGCGGCCAAGGCAGCCGTCGACGCCGGACACGCCGATGCCGTCACCGGCTTCCGCACGGAAGTCATCGAGCGCGGTGACGACGAGCGCCTGACACTGGTGGCCGAGGACGGACGCCGGCTCGACCCGGTGGACGAGGTCATCGTCCTGACCGGCCTGCGCCCCGACCTGTCCTTCCTGTCCGAGCTCCGCCTCGGCCTGGACGAGCGCCTCCAGGCACCGGTGGAGCTGGCTCCGCTCATCGACCCGAACCAGCACTCCTGCGGCACGGTCTATCCGCACGGCCACCGCGAGCTCTCCCACCCGGAGACCGGGATCTACCTCGTGGGCATGAAGTCCTACGGCCGCGCCCCCACCTTCCTCGCCATGACGGGCTACGAGCAGGTCCGCTCCGTTGCCGCTGCTCTCGCCGGAGACCTCGAAGCCGCCGACCGCGTCGAGCTCACCCTCCCCGATACCGGAGTCTGCGGCGGCGCCGGACTCTTCGACGCCCCCGTCACGGCAGAGACGGACGGCGGAGGCTGCTGCGCCCCTGAGCCCGCCGTGGTCCAGATCGGTACTGCCGCGCCCGCTGGAACCGCGGCTGCCGTGGAGCCCACGCCAGCCGGTGGCTGCTGCGCGTGACCGAAACCCACGCCCGCGGGGCCGCGACCGGAACAGGGGACCCGACCAGCTACCAGCACCTGTTCACCTAACTCGAATCGTGGCCCGCTCCGACTGC